>JAMWCA010000053.1 GCA_023819545.1 Candidatus Omnitrophota bacterium | reverse complement strand
TCTCCTATTTCTGGTTCTCCTTTCCCTATATACTGCCCAACAAGTATTGAAACACCTGTTCCTATTCCTATCATTGGCATAAAAGCAACTAAATTTATATTAAAAGCAATATTTGATGAAGAAAGAGGGATTATGCCAAGCCGACCTATTATAAGTAAAAAAATTGACCAAACAGAAATATCAAGAAAAAACTGAATTCCATTTGGAATACCAAATTTAAGCAGTTTTTTAAAAGTTTCTATATTTAATCTAAAATCTCTAATGCCAAAGATTCTATTCCTTTTGTTAAAAAATAAAATTAGATAGATTAAAAGTGAAAAATAACTTGAAATAACTGTTGCAATTCCGGCGCCTTTTATCCCCATCTGAGGAAATCCAAACTTTCCAAAAATTAGTATATAATCAAGGATTAAATTTAAACAGGTTTGAATAAAACTTACAAAGAAAACAATATAGGTTTTACCTCTACCAGAAAAAAAGGAAGAAATTGACCCTGAACATATAGTTGAAAAAGCACCTATACATAAAATCTGAAAATAAATCGTCTCATAATATAATACTTCTTTTTCATGTCCAAAGATTTTAAATATTTCAGAAGCAAAAGGTATAAGAAAAATATGAAAAATCCCTCCTATTAAAGACCAGTATATACCCTGCCATACAACTTCACCTATTTTTTCATATTTTTTAGCACCATAATATTGAGCAACAAATGTATTAACAAAAGAAGCTGTCCCAACAAAGATGCTCATCGTAGTTAAATTTAAGAAACTCGCTGGTAAAACTGCTGCAAGTGCCTTAACTGAATGCCAAGATATAAACATTCTATCAACAAAATGCTGAATAGTCCAAATACTTGAACTTAAAATTAAAGGGAAAGAAATTCTGAAAAGTTTTTTAATATACATTTCTCATTTTTTACCAGTTGAATATTCGTGAAAGGAAAGATGCAAGATTATATCCAATTTCTTCAAACCCTTGTGAACAAGGATGAATTCTATCTATCATTAGACCTCTTATATCTTTTAACATATCTAAGCCAGATATATGAATAACATTTTCTTTATTTATTTCTTTCACTTTGTTTCTCACAATTTCTCTGAATTTTTTCTGTTTTTCTTGGTTATCAAAATCCATATAAAATGGAAACATATCAATAAAAAATAAGTATTTTTCTTGGTTTTCTTTAACTATTTTTTCAATAAAGTAATCAACTCTTTTCTTAAATTCTTCAACTTCAAAACTACCAACCATATTAATTCCAAGTTCAAAAGTAGCAAAATCCCAATCTTTTCTTTCAGCAATATAATCTGCAATCTCTTTTTCAAGATGAGCACCTCCACCAAAACCAAGATTTAAAGCATCTATACCAAGGATATAGGCGGTCTTTGCAACATAAGTATAACTTGGCACGATTGAAAAACCACCATGAGTAATTGAAGAACCATATGCAAGAAATTTTTTATCTGGAACTTGTTGTTTTTCTGGCAATTCAAATTCTCCATCAATTTCCAAAATTCTTAAATCTACAAGATGCGGAAGTAGAATTCTTATAACTTGTGGGTCAAATTTTAAATTTTTTTCTTTTTTAATTTCTCTCAACTTTTCAAGATTTTGAGGATATTGAATTTCAATTAGAGTTGGGTTTTCACTAATATAACTCCACTTTTCAAAAAAATCACCAAAATAAATCTCACATATACCACTTCTTGGAATTATCTCATTGCTTGCTTTCATAACAATTTTTGCTTTTTCACTTTTCAAATTAAATCTTAATTCACATCCTGCTGGCATAAGCGCTCTTGTCTTTGCATTTTCATTCAATTTTACTCTTACACTTTCAGGAATTCTTGATAATTGAAGACCATCTGGTTTCTCAAAAATTTCTTCAACATTATAGAACTCAATATTTTTGTATATCATCTTTCCCTCCCTTTTAGTTTTTAATAACTCTTATTCTACGAGAAAACAACATTCTCGTCAAATTTCAACCTCTAACACCTCGTAGGTGAAGGTTGGGGATGGTTGTGTGTCAATGGTTTTAAGAAGCAAGTTTGGAAAAATTTATTTGAAGATTAAGTTTAATTTTTATTGTAAGTGATTCTACTTTTACCCCTTTTGTTTCAGGAGATGGAGGAACCTCAAATTTAGAATTTAAATCAATATTAAAATTCCCATCAAAATTGTTTATTTCCCCTTGAATTTCATCAAATATAAAATTACCTTTTGAAGAATTTTTCCCATCAAAAGTTATTGTTGTATCTTTATCTTTTCTTTTCTCTTTAATTGTTTGAACACCTGAAAGTTGAATTAAACCAGAATTTCCTTTTTTCTCATAATTATAATTAAACTCAAGATTACACATTGGAATTCCAGGAAAATTAAAAGCAGGTAATATTTGTTTCCATTTTTTTCCAGTGGTTAATTTTTCAGGGAAAACAGGCAAAAGTTTCAAAATCTGAGAAAGAGTCAAAATCCCTTTGCTTATCTCTGCAACTTCAAGTATCTCACCATTTTTCTTGATTTTTACATATTGAGTTGTTATAACAGAAGAAACTTCTGTTTCATTCCCTGTTTTATCCTCAATTACCTCTTGATTTACTTTAACAAGTGTTTTAAAAGGTGTTATTTTAAGAGTATAAACATCCTCCTCAATTCCAAGTGTTTCTATCTTTAAATTTCCTTTCGCTAAAACACTGATTTTTTCATTTGTCCCCGGGTAGTTTAAGTTAACATCTCCTTTTATCTGAAATGAATAGATAAGAGGTTTTGTTTGTTGAAATTTATATTCAACCTGTGAAAATAAAAATATTGTTGAAAAGAAGAAAAAAGAAAATATATATTTTTTCATTAAAATCTCCTTATAAATTCATTTATCCTTTCTACTGCTTTTTTAAGTTCTTCACTACTTACAGCATAAGAGATTCTTACATATTTGTCAACTCCAAATTCACTTCCTGGAACAACAGCAATAAGTTTTTCTGAAAGAAGTTTTTCAGCAAATTCAATAGAATCAATATTTTTATAACTTAAAAACATATAAAAAGCACCTTCAGGATATGGATATTTAATTTCTTTTGAGAGATTCTGAACAAGAAAATCTCTTCTTTTTTTAAATTCAATTATCATATTCTTAAACAATTTTTCACCTTGTTTTATTGCAAAAACAGAACTTTTCTGAGAAATAGTTGAAGGAGCAGATGTAGTTTGTCCCTGTATTTTGCCAATTGCATCGGCAATTTCTCTTTTTGAAGCAGTATAACCAATCCTCCATCCAGTCATAGAAAATGTTTTTGATACACCATTGACTAAAATTGTTAAATCTTTTATTTCTTTGCCAAGTGAAGCAATTGAAATAAATTCTTTATCAAATATTATTTTTTCATAGACCTCATCAGATATGCATAAGATTTTGTTTGAAACAATTATTTCAGCAAGTTCTTCAAGTTCTTTTTTCTCATATACAATACCTGTTGGATTGGAAGGGCTATTCAATATGAGTGCTTTTGTTTTCCTTGTTATTTTTTTCTTCAAATCTTCTAAATCTATTTTAAAATTTTCATTATATCCACAGAACACCGGCACACCCCCACATATTGAAACAATTGCAGGATAACTAACCCAATAAGGAACTGGAATAATAACCTCATCTCCTAAATTTAAAATTGCAAGAAAAATGTTGAAAAGAGAATGTTTTGCCCCATTTGAAACGACAATTTCTTCTACATCATATTTTAGATTATTTTCTTTTTCAAGTTTTTCACATATTGCTTCTCTTAGTTCTTTTAACCCTTTTTCTTCTGTATATTTCGTATAACCATCTCTCATTGCCTTGTATGCAAATTCTATTATTTCCTGTGGTGTTTGAAAATCTGGTTCTCCAACTGTCAAATTTATAACATCAAGTCCATTACTTTTCATCTCTTTTGCCTTTTTATTAAGAGCCATTGTTGCTGATGGTCTTAATAATTTTGCTCTTTCTGATAAGTATTCCATAATCAGTCCTTTTTTATATAAATTTTTCTGGAGAAATATAATCACCAAATTTTTCTTTTGCTTTTATTAATCTTGCCTTTTGCTCTTTAAGAACTTTAAAAACTTCATCTGGAGCATCTTCAATTTTTTCGGATACAAATTTTAAGACCCTATCAATTTTAGCAATATTTTCAGGAACTCTTATTTTAAACTGTTCAACATAATCTTCCTTAGAATACTCTTTATTCAAAACATTTTTAAATAAAATCTTTAAATCTTCATATCTTGGAATAAAACCAGTTGGTGTTTCTATTGCTTTTACATCATTGTGAACTCTTAATTCCATCCATTTAATCCATATATGCTTGTCCTTTCTTGAGTTGAGAAAATTTCCTGTCTTTAAATCTTTAAGGAAGTAATTAACTCCAAAAACAAGCGGAACTTTCTTTAAATTTTTTCCAAATTCAATATAATCTTTAATATATTTGCCAAGTGGAATAGAAACGAAATCTTGAATACTCATTATATTAATTTCATATTTCCCTTCCTGTCCAACAATTGCAAAAGTTGTCTCTGTCTCAAGAGCAACTCCATAAGAGATTATTCCGTGAACCCAATCAAAACCTTGTTGAACTGGAACATAGCCACGATAATCTCTCCCTCCAAAAATAATACCCCCAAGTTCAACTCCCTCAGGATTTTCAAGCTCTTCATCACAATTTGGAAGTGCATTAAGTGAAATAGTATATCTTGCATTCTTATGAGAAGGCAAAATTTCCTCTCCATTTTCATCTTTCTTACCTTTAAACCATTTACCTGAATAATTTATACCTTCGTCTGGCAATTCACATCCCATATCAAGCCACCATACTTTTCCATCTTTCACAAGAACATTTGAAAAGATAATTTCGTTTGGAGATGTTATTGTCTTATATATTAGTGGGTCATCAATAGGATTAACTCCCTGAATTATACCAAAAATACCACATTCAACATTTACTGCTCTACAGATTCCATTTATATTTCTAACATAAGCAAGGTCATCAGAAAGTATTTTTTCTCCTTCAAGCATGGCAGTTGAAGTTTTACCACATGCACTTGGGAAAGCACCTGCAAGATACGTCTTTCTTCCTTCTGGACCATAGACACCGATTATCATAAAATGTTCAGCAAGCCAATTTTCATTATGTGCCTTTCTTATCGCAAGCCGTAATGCAAGTTTTTTAAAACCTATTGAATTCCCAGCATATTGAGTATTTACACTATAAACTGTATTCTCAATATAATCAATATATATCCTTTTTTTATCGTAATTTTTACTTGTCATATTCTCATCAAGTTCACCTGCTGAATGAAGAGTAAAGAAAATATCTGTCTTATCATCAATTTCTAAAAATTTTTTATACCCATGTCTATACAACAAATCTACTGAATGAGCAACATACCAACTATCAGTGCATTCAATACATGGAATTGCAAAGATAGAATTTGATGGCCCTAAAACTAAAAATCTAACTATCATCGTTTTCTTTTTCATTGAACCATAAAGTAGGTTTTTTATCTCTGAAAGTCCTTCATCTCTGTCAATTTGATTTAAAGCAGGACTTAATTTATCTCCTTTGGGAACAAGAAATTTTGTAACCTCTCTATCTCTTCCTTGGTCATAATATCCATCAAAATGAAAAGTGTGTCCAGGTGTTAATAAAGCAGCACTTTCTTCCTTACTGACAATCGCCATATTTTTTATATAAGCAATTTCATCAGGTGTATCACTGCATATAAAAACATTATCAGGTTGGCATAAAGAAATACTATCTGCAATAAATTTTAAAACTTTCTCATTTTTTATTTTGTTCAATTTTTCAATTTCTTGTTTTTTTAAGTATTTTTCAAAAATTTGGGTATAATAATTCCCCATCTTAACCTCCTACAGTTTCTTTTAATTTCAAGATTGGTTATATTTTAATATTGTTCTTCATTTCCTGTCAAATTTTCATCTATAATCTTATATTTCTTAAATTCTTCTTTTTTAAATAACCGATCCTGAAAACCCTTGTCTAACTTTAATCCCGAAATAACACCTCGTAGGTGAAATTTAGGGAATGAGAAGTTTTTGATTAGGATAAACAGTATCTGTTTTTAAATTGTTTAATTTTCTTATTTCACTCACAGAAGTATCATATTTTTTCGCAATCTTAGATAAAGATTCTCCTTTCTGAACTATATGATATTTTTCTTTCCCGCTTTTTAGTATAGATTTCACAGTTTCAAAAGTAGGTTCTATTTTTTTCTCTGAAGTTTGCATTTTCAATTGGTAAATCTCACTTTCATGTCTTGTCAATTCCTCTAAAAATGTCTTTGTAAATTCATTAATTTTCTTATCCAATTGATTTATTTTTTCATCTATCTGCTCAATCTTGTTTGGTAAATCTTGCATTGTTGCTACGATTTTCATCTGACTATCTCTCAAATTTACTATATCTGTTTTAATATTTGATTGACTTTCTATTAAACTTTGATGTATAGTAGTCGTTTTTGAAAATAAGTCATTATAAACTAATTTAACCCCTTCTATATCCTTTTTTATTCCTTCAATATCCCTTCTAATCTCAATATTTTTTTCAATAAATTCATCATTCAATTTCTTTAATTTTTCAGAGTTTTCAAAGTTGATTTCATCTATTTTCCCTTTTACATTTTTAATTTCATCTTTCACATTACCTATCTCATTTGCTAAAATTAAGACCTTATCATTTATTTCATTTATGTTTTTATTAATTTTTTCATCACTTTGTTTATACTCAATTTCTGTTTTGTTAAATCTTTCGCCTATTTGTTTAATTGCTGTATAAAAATTTTCTTCAAGATTATTTATTTTCTCTTTTGTTGTTTCAACATCATCTTTTGTAGCAATATCAGCACAATTATTAAAAATTAAGGCAATACCAATTGAAAATATTGTTATAAAAATTTTTTCTCTCATTTTTTAACTTCTATTTTAAATTCACATCTTCTATTTTTTGCCCACGCTTCTTCGTTGCTTCCTAAAACTGCTGGCATATCTTCTCCATAACTTACAGTATATAATCTTTTTGGAGATACACCCATAACAATAAGGAATCTTCTTGCACTTAATGCTCTCTGTTCACCAAGAACAAGATTATATTCTCTTGTTCCTCTTTCATCACAATGACCTTCAATTAAAATTTTTATATCCTGATTTTTTAATAAATATTCTCCAATTTTTTTAAGTGTTTTTGCTGCATCCTCTCTTATATCATATTTGTCAAAGTCAAAGTAAATATTCTGAAATATCTCTTTTAATTCAGGACTAATTTCTTCTGGTTTCACAAATTTTACATCTGTTGGTATTGGAGTGATCGGAACATCTTCTCCTTTTATAACTGTTTTAATTTCTTCTGGAGTTGCTTTCCCTTCTTCTGTAGGAACTTTCTTTTCTTCTGGAAGCATTGCCTGTTCAGGTGGTTTTGTTTCTTCTGGTTTTAATATACTTACAAGTTCTGGTTTTTTCTCTTCTGGCTTTTGCTCAACAATTTTCTTTCTTGGACAGATACAACCAACAAAATTAACTAATATAATTCCAATTATAACTAACTTCATTCTTTTCATATACACCCCCATTTACTATTATTATACCTTTTATGTCAATTTTTTTATTATATCATAATTTATTGTTTTAACAAAATTTATCTTCCCCTTTTCTAAACCCTTGTCTTGCTTGCATCTCCTGCCTTCACCTCGTAGGTGAAATTGGGAGTTTTTTTTACAAATCTTCTATTGCCCACAATAAACCTCTTTTAACAATTTCTCTTGCTTCTGGTATTTTAAAATCGTCTGCTTGATGACCAAATGAAGCATAAAAGACCCTCCCTTTACCATAGATTCTCTTCCAAACAGATGGCATAATAGTTCCATTAATCCAAGGGAAATCTGTATTTTTAAAAGTAGTTGTTGCAAGAACCTGATTTGATGGGTCTATATGCATATAATATTGCTCTGATTTAATTTTGAAGTCCGAAATTCCTTTTACTATTGGGTCATCTTTTTTAACTATATTTATTTCATATTCAACTATACCACCTGGATGAGCAACAAATTGTCCTCCTACAATAAATTGATAAGAAGTATTTTCTCTAAAAGCATCTCCCATCCCTCCATGCCATCCAGCAAATCCAACTCCAGAACTTATTAATTTTTCTAAATTTTTGAATTGTTCCGAACTTATTTTCCCCATTGTCCAGTTTATTACAATTAAATTTGCTGTAGAAATTTTCTTCTCATCAAGAAATATATCAAGAGTATTATAAACTTCAACTTGATATCCTTCTTTTTCCATTATTT
>JAMWCA010000052.1 GCA_023819545.1 Candidatus Omnitrophota bacterium | reverse complement strand
TATTTCCAGGAGAGATAAAGTATTGTAGTTGATATATTTCTTTTGGTAATATATTTTTCAACATGTTTTCAAGAATTTGTTCTCCAATATCTCCTCCAAGTTTTGGACTTGTTAAAGCAGTTTTTAGCTCTTCATTTAATTTTCTTAATTCTTCTGCTGATTTACTGAGTTCACCAATTTTCAAATTTAAGTTTGTTATTAATCCAGTTGTATCTGCAAATCGTTTATTTAGTTGTTCAAGTTTAGTATTAAGATTTAAGGTAAGTTGAGTTGTATTTGAATTAATAGAATTTGTAAGATTTTTTACAGTATCTGTTAATGTCTGATGTAATTGAGTTCTTAAATTCTCCATTCTTTGCTGTAAATTTATATCAGTAGTTCCAAGAGTAGAGATTGTTTTATTTACCTGGTCAAGTATTAGCATCTCTGTATTTTTTAAAATATTTGTTATTTCCTGATTTAACATATGCCTTGTATTTAAAAAATTCTCAGATAATTCCTTTGAAATAACAATTATTTTTTCTTTTATTTCATCCTGCTTTGAAAGAAGAGTTTTTGTTTCTCTTTTAAATAGCAAAAGGAGTATAATAATCAATAGTAGAACAAAATTTAAAACTAATAATAATTGCATATTTTAATTATATACAAACAATGGTTAAAAATCAAAAATGGTAAATAAAAAAAAGTTAATGCATATAAAAATTAAGTCTGGAAAGAAGATTCATAATTGGTATCCGGGTAAAAGAGAATGCACATCTGAAAGAATTCTTTTAAACCCTTATATTGGTTGTGAAGTCGGATGTTTTTTCTGCTATGCTTTAAGTTATCCAGGGAATTTTCAAAAAGCAAGGAAAGAAAAAGTAATTTTTGTTTATGAAAATTTTGTTGAAAATTTAAAAGAACAGATTGAAAAGATAAATTTAGCTTTTTGTGGGTATCTTTCACCTATTACAGAACCTTTTCAGTCATTAGAGAAAATCTATCATCTTTCAGAAAAGACAATTGAATTACTAATAGAAAAAAATATTCCTGTTGAATTTATAACAAAAGAGAAAGTGCCGGATAGCGTAGTTGAAAAAATTAAAACAAATCAACATTCTTTTGGTCAGGTTTCAATTTTAACTCCTTATGAAGAAGTAAGGAAAAAATTAATGAAAAAAGGGGCTACAACCTCTCAACTTTTTAAGAACATTGAAAAATTATCAAAAAGTGGGATACATTGTGTTTGTAGAATTGACCCTATAATACCATTTATAACAGATAATAAAAAAGATTTAATTTTACTTATTAAAAGAGCAGTTGACAGTGGTGTAAATCATATTGTTGCAAGTGTTATGGATATTCCAATTGCAATAAAGAATGATATTTTAAATTATGTTCAGTTTAAATTTGGAATAGATGTAAGAAGAAAAATAGAAGAACTTTATTGTGAAAAAATTGGGATGTGGTTAAATGCAGATATAAACTACAGAAAAAATATTTTTTCACTTCTGAGGGAAAACTGCGATAAATTTAAAGTTTCTTTTGCATTATGTATGGAATATGAGAAAAAAAATGGTAAAATAATAGGTTTAAATAAAGAATTTATGAGTAGCAATAATTGTGAAGGGATAGATATACCTATTTATTTTAGAATGGATAAAAAATTTTGCCCTTATATCTGTAAAGGAGATTGTTTAAAATGCAAGGATGCAATATGTGGGATTATAGAGCTTGCACAGGGAAACAGAGAGGACAGTTTTCAAGGGTGGGATTACTATGATTATTTAAAATGGAGCAGAATTTATAAAATAAAAGGACTACTATGAGAATTATACTTGCAACAAAATCTGAAAGAAGAAAAGAATTATTTAAAAAAATATGTAAAGAATTTGAAGTTATTGAAAGTAATTTTGATGAAGATAAAGTTGAAGAAAAAGAACCTGTAAGATATGCTATTTTTTGTGCTATTGGAAAGGCAAAAGATGTTGGAGAAAAAAACCCTGATGCAATTGTTATAGGTGCAGATACTGTTGTTTATTTAAACGGTGAAATTATAGGTAAACCAAAAAATTACGAAGAAGCAAAAGAAATTCTAAAAAAAATATCAGGGACAAAACACAAAGTTATAACAGGTATTGCGATTTATAAAAAAGATGAGAATAAACTTTTGACTGACTATGAAATAAGTTATGTGAAATTTAAAGAATTAGGAGAGGAAGAAATAGAGGAATATTTAAAAACAGGGGATTTTTTAGATAAGGCAGGTGCTTACGGAATACAAAATATAGGAGATAAATTTGTTGAAACATTTGAAGGTGACTTTGATAATATTGTAGGTTTGCCCGTTGAGAAATTAAAAAGATTACTTGATAGATTTTTATCTATTGAAATTTCTATTGAAATTTATGATTTTGCTTTTCCAAATAATTGGGGAATTGGAAGATATAATAATCTTGTAATTTTTGTTCCGAATGGAATTGTTGGGGATAAAGTAAAAATTATGGTTTCAAAAGAATTAAAAAATTATTCTTTTGGTGAGATTATAGAAATTGAGAAAAAATCAGAGTTTAGAGTTAATCCAGAATGTGAGCATTTTGGATTATGTGGTGGATGTTCGCTTCAAAATTTGGTTTATGAAAAACAATTGGACTTTAAAAAGCAATATTTTTTAAACTGTTTGAAAAAAATTGGAGGTTTTGGAGAAATAGAAGTTTCAGACTTTGTGCAATCTCCAGCAATTTTCTATTATAGAAATAAAATGGAATTTGCATTTGGAATTGATAATGAAAAAATTGTTGTTGGTTTAAGAGAAAGAAACTTGCCTTATAAAAAATATAGAAAACAGGTGATACAACTTAAAAGATGTTTAATCTTTAGCAAAGAGATAGAAAAAATTTTTCCAATAGTTAATGATTTTTTCAATTCAACAGAATTAAAACCATATGACCCATTTACAAAAAAAGGAGTTTTAAGGCATTTAGTAGTAAAGGAAAGTAAAAATAAGAATGAGATGATGTTAATTATTGTAACAAAAAGCGGTATTGATGTAAATTTAAGTAAGTTAATTGATTTGTTAGTAAAACAGAGTAAAGAAATAAAAAGTATATATTGGGTTGAAAATGACCAAATTTCAGATGTCGTTGCATATGAAAAGAAAAATTTATTATATGGGCAACCCTATATTGAAGAAATTCTAAATGGTTTGACTTTCATACTTTATCCAGATACTTTTTTCCAACCAAATACAAAATGTGCAGAAATTTTATATAAAAAAATTTTTGAAAACATTAATGAAGGGAGTAAAATAGTTGGTTTATACTGTGGAACAGGACCGATTGAAATATTCGTTTCAAAAAAAGCAAAACAAGTAATTGGAGTTGATTGGGATGTTTCAAATATTAACACTGCAAATGAAAACTGTAAAATAAATGATATTAAAAATTGTAATTTTTTTGCAGAGAGAGTAGAGCATTTTTTAAACAAAAAAGATATTCTAAATGATTTTGATTATATAATAGTTGACCCTCCAAGAGGTGGATTAAGTTCAAAAATTATAAAAAAAATATCAAAAAACAGAATTCCTAATATTATTTACGTATCCTGTAATCCTTCAACATTAGCAAGAGATTTAAAAGAATTTAAGGTAAATGGATATTCAATAAAAAAAATATACCTATTTGATTTTTTCCCACATACTTCCCATTTAGAATCTTTAACCTTTCTTGAATATTTATAAACTGCTTTTTGATAAGGTTGTCGGTTAGGAGGTAGATACAATCTGAAAAGAAAAATTTTTAAAATATATCTCTATCAAGATTTACTACTGGAAATAAACAAACTTATATTATACATCCACTCCAACTTTATCTTTCTCTATATAAACACTTCCTATTTTCCCTTTTTTCTTCTAAAAATTTTATAGTAGGAATATCGTCTATTTTATTATCTACTGAATACTATGTCCTAACCTGAAAGAGATGAAGAATTTTATAGGATGTTAAATGTGTTATAATAGATGATATGGAGATATTAAATGAGAATTTAAAAGAATGGGAGAAATTTTATAACTATTATAAACCACATGCTTGGTTATACAGAAAAACTCCTTATGAAAAATTGAAAGAAAAATTAACTTCTATTAATGTCACTACTTATTGGCAAACATACACCTTTATTGCCCAGGAAAAATTTGGTTTCCTCTCCCTTATTTTCTTTTAAAAATTTAATTTTCAAAGAGTCAAAGTTATATAATATTATATTTTTAACCAAATTCAACTAGGAGGTAAAAATGAATCTAAAAAAGATAAAGTTACTTTTAATTATGAATATATTTTCTATTTTAATCTGGTATTTAGGCGAAGCAGTAGAAAATCACGAAATAATAGTTGATAAGATCTCATCTTATTTTACAAAAATCTTTTCTATTCAATTTGAAGGTGATATGGAAATGAATTTAATCTCATCAAATCCAAATATTTCTCCCCTTCTTATATCAAATCACAATTTAAAATTCAAATTTTTTGCTAATGGGAACAAATACAGAACAGAAGTGTCTTTCTTTGATCCGTTTATAAAAAGAAATATTCAAAAAATTATATGCTGGAATGGGGAAAAATATCAATTGTTAGAAATAGGAGCAAAAAGACACCTTTTAATAAGTAAATTTCTTCCAGAAATAAATCCTTATTTTATACCTAATCCTTTATTATTCCCTTTTACTTTTTTATTTAAAAAAGAAGACAATTTTTCTTTAAATTCTTATCAAAATATCTCAATGATTAAAGAGCGTTTGAAAAATATTGAAAAAATAGAAGAAGGGAAAAGGGGAGAATATAAAGGTGTTTATATTTATCTTTTAAAAGAAGGATTATGGGAAGATAATAGATTTAATAAAATAGAACGTTATGAAATATTTTTAGTTAAAGATTTAAATTATTTTCCAATTTATTTCCAGATTTTTATAGGAAAAGATATCAGAGAAGAAATGGAAGTAAAAGAGATTTTAATGTATAAAGATATAATAATCCCAATCAGTATTTATTCATCTATGTATGAAAAAGGAAAATTACTTCAAACTGTAAAAGTTGTTTTAAACAAAGAAAGTGTAAAAGTAAATATTCCAATAGAAGTAGATTTTTTTAGTATTCCATTTTCACATGCTGATGAAGTATGGGATGCTGATAGCAGAATTAGGATAAAGTAGAAATGGGGAAAAGTAAAATTTTAGTGGAAAGATGGTTTATTTTCATTGTAGGATTAGTGATGGGTGTATTAATAAATAAGATATTTTTTAAGAAATATTTCAATGGACCTTATTTGAAAATTGAACCCCCTTTACTTAACATAGGAGAACTAAAACCAGGACAAAAATTAAAATATACCATTACTCTAAAAAATGACGGCGATATGCCACTCATAATTAAAAAAATTAGAAAGAGTTGTTCATCATGTATAGGAATAAAAATATCATTTTACCTAAAAGAAGTGAAAAAGTGGAAATATTTATTACTCTTTCTGAAAGATATCCTTTAAATACTCGCAACTTTAAAGATTTTATTGTATTTCATACTAATGAAAAAAATCCATCGTTTAAGATTTTCAAAATAGAAGGAATTATAAAACCCTTATTTGAAATTAGACCACCAGTATTAAATTTGGGTATTATTCAAATAGAAGAATTACCAATAGAAGAAAAAGTTTTTATAGGAGAAGTTGATGGAGATATACAAATAATTTCTAATTTTTATAAGGGGAATTTACCATTATCATTAAATATAAAAAGAGAAAAAAATATTTTGAGGATTATTTTGAATGAATCAAATTTTATAGGTCCTATAAATGGGGAATTGAAGATTTCATTTTTACAAAAAAGTAATTTTTCCATCGTAATACCAATATTAGGAAAAATCATAGGGGATGTATATGCAACACCAGAAGAAATAAATTTTTTATTCACACCTAACTTAAATATCAATAATAATCAATTAACAATCTTACTTCATTTTAGAAAAAATGTTCAATATAAAATTAAAAATATTAGTCTAAATCCACCTGAATTAAAAAAGTTTATATTAGTAGAAAAAAAACAAATTCGGAGAGAGAACTTATTGTAAGAATATTAAAACCTTTATTTTCAAAAAAAGAAGGTATTTGTATAATTTCTGTAGAGAGACATGATAACAAAATTTATCATTTAATAATTCCTATTTCTTTATTTTTTATTTCAAAAGAAATATAATTTAACAAAAAGGAGGAGTTATGAGATTAGAAAAAGTTGTTTTATTAATATTCCTTTTTTTGTTACAAACATTAATATGCTCTTTCGCTGAATGTAATACAAATAATGAGACAGTTATAGTTCAATACTATCCTTCTGGAAAGAAAAAGGGAGAAGGAAAAAAGAAAGGAGAAAAATTTGTGGGCAAATGGGTTCTTTGGTGGGAAAATGGGAATTTAGCAAGAATAATTAATTTTGATGAAAATGGACTTTATCATGGAGAACAACTTTTCTATTCGCCTGATGGGAAATTTTACGAAAAAAAATATTATATTCATGGGAAAGAGGTAACTAATGAGGAATTTGAAAAATATAAAAAAAATAGCCAACCTCAAAAATAAATCTGAATCTCTGAAGTTTAAATAATTAACAATTAGAAATGGAAGAAGTTATTTTTAAAAAGGTTTGGGAATGGCAGTTTTTTCTTAAGGTTGTCGGTTAGGAGATAGATACAATCTGAAAAGAAAAATTTTTAAAATATATCTCTATCAAGATTTACTACTGGAAATAAACAAACTTATATTATACATCCACTCCAACTTTATCTTTCTCTATATAAACACTTCCTATTTTCCCTTTTTTCTTCTAAAAATTTTATAGTAGGAATATTGCCTATTTTATTATCTACTGAATACTATGTCCTAACCTGAAAGAGAAAAATTTGATTTGTATTAAAAATTAAGTTATAATTTAAAATTATGGCAAGGAAAAGACAAGGCAATGGTCGTGATTCAAATCCAAAGTATAGAGGAGTAAAGGTTTTTAGTGGCCAGGTTGTAAAGGCAGGGAATATTATTGTTAGACAGAAAGGAAGTAAGATTATTCCAGGGGTTGGTTGTTCTATTGGAAGGGACTTTACAATTTTTAGTTTAGTTGATGGAATTGTTGAATTTACTAATAAAGGAAATAAAAAAGTAGTTAATGTAAAAGCAATTCAGCAATAATAAAATGTTAAATTTTTCTATAGATTTAGAGTCCCTGAGGAATTATAAAGACCCTGCCAAAGTTTCTATTTTTTTATCTAAAAATGAAATAAAAAGTAAAAAAAATATTATTTCTTTGGTTGGTAAAATTGCCGCAAAAAAGGCATTTTTTAAATGCATAGAAGATATTTCTGCAGATTTTAAAAAGATAGAGATTAAAAACTCGCGAACTGGCAGACCTTATATAGAAATTTTGAATGATGAGTTGAAGAAAAAATTAGAAAATAAAAAGATAGATATTTCTATTTCTCATACAAAAGATATTGTTGTTGCTATTTGTTTGATATATGAGTGAAAAGATTAAATTTTTAGAAGATAGAAAAAAAGATACTTATAAAGGAGAATATGGTCATTTATTTATTATAGGTGGGAGTCCTGGTTTAACAGGTGCTGTTTGTCTTGCTGGAATAAGTGCTTTAAGAAGTGGATGTGGTCTTGTAACTATTGGTATACCAGAAGGATTAAATCATATAATAGAAGTAAAATTAACAGAAGTTATGAGTTTACCATTATCTGAAACTAAAGACCATTATTTTTCTTCATCTGCTTATGAAAAAGCGATTGAGTTTATAGAAAAAAAAGCAGATTGTGTTTTAATTGGTCCAGGGATTTCATTGCATCCTGAAACAAAGAAATTTGTTAAAAAGATAATTCCAGAAATAAAAAAACCAATGATAATAGATGCTGACGCTTTAAAGATTATTTCTGAAAATTTAGAAATTCTAAATTCAGTTGAAAGACCAATTTTGACACCACATTCAGGTGAAATGAGTTTTTTAACAGGATTGAAAGTTGAAGAAATACAGAAAAATAGAGTTGAAGTTGCAGAAAAGTTTGCAAAGAAATATAATCTAATTTTAATTTTAAAAGGTTACAGAACAGTTGTTACAGATGGACAAAAGACATATATAAACTTAACTGGAAATCCAGGAATGGCAACAGCAGGTAGTGGTGATGTTCTTGCAGGAATTATAGGTGGAATTCTTTCTCAAGGTGAAGATAAATTTATTACTGCAAAATATGGTGTTTTTATTCATGGACTTGCTGGAGACCTTGCCAAAAAAGAAAAAGGAGAGATTTCATTAATCGCTTCTGATATAATAGAAAAATTACCCGATGTATTTAAATATTTAAAAAAAAGGGG
>JAMWCA010000051.1 GCA_023819545.1 Candidatus Omnitrophota bacterium | reverse complement strand
AGTAATGGTGCAGATATACTTGTTGCAGGGAATTACATTTTTTCAGGTGATTACAAAGAAAGGATAAATAGTTTAAGATGAAAAAGATTGATTTTGAACAATTAAAAAAGATAATTGAGCAAAGAAAGGAAGAAGATATCGAAGAAAATGTGAGGGAAATAATTGAAAAAGTGAAAAAAGATAAAGATAGAGCAATTCTTTATTTTACTAAAAAATTTGATAAAGTAGATTTAAAAAAAATAAAGGTAAGCAAAGAGGAAATTAAAAAAAGTAGAGAAGAGTTGCAAGATGAACTCTTCCATTCCATTAAAAAAGCAGCAGAAAGGATAGAAAATTATCATAAAAAACAATTACCTAAGGGATTCAAAATAAGGGAAAAAGATGTTGAAATTGAATTTAATTTTATACCTATTGAAAAAGTTGGTATATATATTCCAGCAGGACAAGCACCTTTAATTTCAACTATTTTAATGACAGTAATTCCAGCAAAAATTGCAAAAGTAAAAGAAATATATATTTGTTCCCCTCCATCTTATAATGGTAAAGTCCATCCTTTAATTATTGCTGTGAGTAGTTGGCTTGGGGTTAAAGAAATTTTTCAGGTTGGTGGAGTTCAGGCAATAAGTGGTTTTGCTTTCGGAACAGAGACAATTCCAAAAGTTGATTTGGTAGTTGGTCCTGGGAATAAATATGTAAATACAGCAAAAAGGTTACTTTTTGGAGAAGTAGGGATTGATTTACTTGCAGGACCGAGTGAACTTGTTATTTTTTCTGATAGTTCAGGTAAAGTTGATTTTATTGAATATGACCTTAAAGCACAGATTGAGCATACAGATGGACTTGGAATTCTTATAACAACAGATGAAAAACTTGCCAGTTTATTATCAGAAAAGGTTGAAAATGGATATTGTATAGTCGTTAAAGATGAAAAAGAAGCGATTGAAATAATAAATTATATTTGTCCTGAACATTTACAGGTATTTTCAAAAAGACCATATCTTTTTAAAAAATGTAAAGCAGGAGCAATATTTATAGGCGATTATACTCCAGCAACAATTGGTGATTATTTTGCAGGACCATCCCATGTTTTACCAACAGGACAAGCAGCAAGATTTTCTTCTGGTCTTTCTGTTTATAATTTTTTAAGAAGTTATTCAATTATCAAATCTAAAAAGGAATTTATTAAAAAGAACGGGAAATATATAGAGAAACTTACTAAAATAGAAGGTCTTAAACAACATAAAAACTCAATAAAAATAAGAGAAAAATATAATTAAATTTAAAACTTGACAAAAGATTTTTATGATGTAAATTATAAAAATTAAATTTGTGAAAAATTTCACAAATAGGTATATAAAATGTTATTTTTAATTATTATTCTGCCTTTTTTAGGTGCTTTTTTAATGCGAATTTTCAAAAAGAGATTTTCTATTTATATCGCTGGGTTAATCACTTTTTTGGACTTTATTTTAATCATTTCATTGCCAGATACATTAAAATCAACTTTTGAATTTTTAGAAATTTTGTTTTTGTGGGATGATATAAGTTTTTTATTTGCTACTACATCTACATTTGTTGCTTTGTTAATTTTCATTTACTCTTTTGGATATTTTAAAGAAGAAAAAGAAAAAAGTTTTTTTAGTTTTTGGGCTTTAATTTTTCTTGGAAGTATGCTTGGAGTGGTTTTTTCAGATAATTTAATATCACTTTATTTTTTCTGGGAAATTGCAGGTATTTGTTCTTATAGATTGATTGGAACATATAGAGAAAAAGAACATCTTTTGAAAGCAGATAAGGCCTTTATGATGACAACAGGTGGAGCAGGAATTATGTTTTTGTCTTTTGTTTATATATATCTTCTGACAGGAACTTTTTCTATTTCAAAGATGACAGGTTTTTCTGTTCCTTGGTTTGTTTTTTTGTTGTTTTTTATAGGTGTTATAACAAAATCTGCAACTTTTCCATTACATACATGGCTTCCAGATGCTTCAGTTGCTCCAACTCCTGTAACTGCTTTTTTGCATGCAGCAGTTCTTGTTAAAATAGGAATTTATGGACTTTTAAGATTATTCTGGAAGACATTATTTATTGAAGGAAATATAATCTGGGCGATTTATCTTGCTTTATTTAGTAGTTTAATAGCAGGTTTTGTTGCCTTAATGGAAAAGGACTTTAAAAAAATACTTGCATATTCAACTGTAAGTCAACTTGGTTTTTTAATATCAGGGATTTTATTGTTAAATGAGAGAGCAATAAGAGGTGTTTTAGTTTTTTATCTTGCACATGCTCTTGGGAAAGGAGGTTTATTTTTAACATCTGGAATTATGGAAAGAGTTTTTGGAACAAAAGATATAACAAGAATGGGCAGCATTATGAAAAAAATGCCTCAAATTACTTTAGGGTATTTTCTCTCTATGCTTTCTGTAATTGGGGTTCCTCCATTTTTGGGCTTTTTTGGTAAATTAAATGTAATTATGGGTAGTTTTGAAAATAAAATGGTTTTTGTTGGATTTTTATTATGCATTAGTTCTATTCTAACACTTCTTTATTTATGGAGAACATTCAAGTTTGTTTTTATAATAGAAAATGATAACATAGAAATTAAATCTGAAAAGATTGAAATAATGAATTTGGTAGTTGTTTTATTAGGTATTTTTTCTTTTTTGGCAGGTATAATTTTTCTTTTTTCAGAAGGAGGTAGTTTTGTATATTAAGATTTTTTTACCTGTTTTTGTTTGTTATGGATTTTCTATTTTGAATATTTTTTCTTTTAAACTCAAGAGAGACATTAGAAAACATCTCTCAACAATTGGCTCTTTTTCAGTATTAATTCTATCTATTTATATTTTAAGGATTCATTTACCTTTATTTAATCAGTGGGAAAAAATAAGTACATTTTTTGCAATTTTAATATCAGGGATAAGCTTTTTATGTATTGTTTATTCTCAGTGGTATAACCCTTCTGTAAATTTTGTTTATGATAGTTTATTTTTCATTTTTGTTGGTTCTATGATAGGAGTGGTTTTATCAAGTTCATTAATAATTTTTTATATTTTCTGGGAAATTATGACAATTTCAAGTTTCTTCCTTATTCTTTATGAAAACACAGATGAAGCAAAAAGTGCCTCAATTAAATATATTATTATGACTGGCACTGGAAGCATTTTCCTTTTATTTGGAATAATTGGAATAAGTTTTGCTGAAATACCAAATTTATGGAAACATATTTTATTTTTATCAATTTTTATTGGTGCAGGAGTTAAAAGTGGAATATTTCCTTTAAATAGTTGGGTTCCTGAAGCATATCCAACAGCACCAACTCCAATAAGTGCAATTTTTTCGGGAATTATGAGTAAAACAGGTATATATGCTTTCATAAAGTTTTACTTTGCAATTTTTCAGCCAAACTGGTCTGTTATATGGGAAAATATTATGGTTATAATTGGTATAATTACCCTTTTATCAGGGGTATTGCTTGCATTAATTCAGCATGATATTAAAAAATTACTTGCTTATCATAGTATAAGCCAGATTGGATATATTTTTCTTGGTATTGCAACTGGAACTTCAATAGGACTTCTTGGAGCACTCTATCATCTATTGAATCATTCAATATTTAAATCGCTTTTATTCCTTGGAAGCGGTGTTTTAATAAAATTGACTGGCTCAAGGGAACTTGAAAAATATGGTGGTTTTTCTTCAATATTGCCATTTACATTTCTTGCTTTTTCAATTGCTTCTTTTTCAATTTCAGGATTACCACCATTTAATGGTTTTGTTTCAAAGTGGATAATATGTCAGGCACTCCTTGAAAAGAAAACAGGTATTTCAATTTTAGCGATGGTAATTTCTCTCCTTGGTAGTGCTTTAACACTTGCTTCATTTATTAAGGTTTTGAATGATTCTTTTCTCGGTGTCGGAAAAGGCAAAATAAAAGAAAAAATATCAGAAAAAACATCTTTTCTTATAATTCCTCTTGGAACTCTTGCATTTGGTTGTCTATTTTTTGGTATGTTTCCAGGACTTGTAGTAAATAAAATTTTTGCTCCAATGACAGGTAATATTCAAACTTTAAATATAAAACTAATAAATGCTGTCAGTTTATGGGGTTATATTTCAATACTCATCTTTTTCTTCTTATATATCTATCTATCAAAATCAGTTAAGAAATTTAAGGAAAAGAATGTTTTTGTTGGAGGAGAGCGCCTTTCTTATGAAATAACTGATTTTGATGGTTCTCATTTTTACAAAACTGTCTATGAAACAAATGTAATTAAAGAATTTTATGAAATTGAGAAAAAAGGTATTTTTGATTCTTATTCAATTTCAGAAAAGTTGCTTAATTTTACAAGTAAACTTTCTAATAAAATAGAAGTTTTTGTAAGGGATGAGATTTATAGAAAAGGAAGAGATTTAATTTATTTTATTACAGAAAGATTTAAATCATTTCAGAATGGACTTTTACCAAGATATATTTTATGGGTTATTGCAGGACTTATATTTATAATGGAGGTGTTAAAAAGATGGTGATAAATACCGGATTTCATATTTTTTTACTTTTAATGATGATAATAGGTTCAATAATTGCTATATTTTCAAAAAAACTTATATCCTCACTTGTTTCTCTTGGAACAGTTGGTATGCTTTTAAGTATTTATTTTTTAATTCTTAGTGCTCCTGATATTGCAATAACTCAACTGGTTGTTGAAATTCTTGCATTAATAATTTTACTTTCTGCTATTACTGGAAGAGATGTTACTGCTGATATGACTTCTTCAAAGGTATATGCATTATTTTTTATTTTTATATTTTTAATCTCAATTTTCACATTTGTTTCTTCTTTTTACTTTATATTTCCTGAATTTGGAAATTCAAATATGAGAGTTGGAGAAAAATATCTTTATCTTGCACCTACTAAGTTGAAAGTAGCAAATGTTGTAACTGCAATAGTCCTTGATTTTCGTGGATATGATACAATTGGTGAAGCAACGGTTATTTTTACTGCAATAATTGGAGTTATGGTTCTTTTAAGAAAAAAAGGGAAAAAAGATGAATAAAGGAATGAGTGAGATAGTGAAAACTATAAGTAAAATTGCTTGTCCATTTATCCTTGTTTTTGGGATATCTGTTATATTTTATGGACATTTAACCCCTGGTGGTGGTTTTCCTGGAGGTGTTGTAATTTCTGCATGTTTTGTTATTTTATTACTCGCTTATGGAAAGGAAAAAGTGTTGTCTAAACTTTCTTTAATAAAAAGTGATATTTTGCATGATATAGGTGCTATTTTATTTCTTTCAGTTGCTTTAATTGGTTTTTCAGGGGGGATTTTCTTTTTAAATGTTTTTAACAAAGGAACTCTTTTTTCTTTATGGAGCGGTGGGAATTTATTATTCAGTAATATTGCAATTGGAATTAAAGTTGGAACAAGTTTATTTCTCGGAATATCTTTACTTTCAATGGTAAGAATATTATATAAAGGTGATAAAATTGAATTTTATGAGAAGGAGGAGGATATTAAATGATTGTTTATATAGCAATTGTGGTTATGTTTTTTGTAGGTATTTACGGAATGATAGTTAAGAAAAACATAATAAAGATGATTATTGGAGTTAATATTATTGGTTATGCTTTAAATTTATTTTTTATTGTTATTGGATATAGAAATGGTGGAATTGCTCCTATACTTGTTCCTGGAATGACGATAGAAGAGTTTGTTAGTAAAGCAGTAAATCCATTACCACAGGCACTTGTTTTAACTTCAATTGTTATTGACTTATCAATAATTTGTTTTCTTGCCTCTCTTTCTATAAGGATTTATGAGAAATATGGTAGTTTTGACCTTGAGAAAATTAGGAGGTTAAAAGGATGAATTTAATTGTTTTTCCAGTAATTCTGAATTTATTTTCTGCATTTTTGATTGCTCTTTTATGGAAAAAAAGTAAAATATATTCTGGAATTGCCTGTCTTTGTTTTTCACTCTTATCTTTAATATCTGTAATTCTTTTGGGTAAATATGTTTTTCAAAATCAATATATTCTTTACTATGTAGGTGGATGGGAAATACCAATCGGGATTACTCTCATGGTTGATGCACTTTCTTATATATTTCTTCTGGTTTTGAATTTCATTTTACCTTTAATCTGTTGGTTTTCACTCACATACATGGGAAAATATGTTAAATCAAGTTATTTTTATATACTTTTTTCACTTATTTCTACTGGTTTAAATGGTATTTTAATAAGTATGGACTTTTTTAATATTTATGTTTTTCTTGAAATTTCATCAATTGCTTCATATATTCTTGTTGCTTTTGGATTAAAAACAGAAGAACTTGAGGCAAGTTTAAAATATACAATGCTTGGATTTATTGGTTCAGTTTTAATTCTTGTAAGCATTGGATTGATTTTAGGGAAAACTGGGACTTTAAATATTGCTGATTTTATGAATATTGCTATTGGTATGGACAGAATTCAATTATGGTTTATCCTTGGACTTTTTATTTCTGGTCTTGCTTTAAAAACAGCTCTTTTTCCATTTCATTTCTGGCTCCCCGATGCTCATTCTCTCGCTCCTTCTCCTGTTTCTGCAATTTTATCCGGGATATTTATTAAAATCACTGGCTTTTATTTACTTATAAGAATTGTTTCAAATATATTTATTATGTTTTCCGAGAGTAAAATTATTGTTATGGGACTTGGGCTTTCTTCTATGATTTTTGGTGCCCTAATGGCAATTGACCAGAAAGATATAAAAAGAACTTATGCGTATTCAAGTATAAGTCAGATTGGTTATTGTGCGCTTGCTCTTGGGATTGGTGGGTATTGGGGATATCTTGGTGCAATTTTACACTTTATATTCCATTCACTATCAAAGTCATTACTATTTTTGAATTCTGGAGCAATTGAATATAAGTACAAAACAACTAAAATTGATGATTTAAAAGGGATTGAAGATAAAATGCCATATACAACTATGACAGGTTTTGTTGGAATGCTTTCAATTGCAGGAATTCCACCTTTTGGATGTTTCTGGAGCAAGATTATAATTATAATCTCAGCAATTAAGGCACATTATTATGGGATTGCTTTTATAGCAGTTGTTGTTTCAATAATAACTCTTGGTTATTTTTTAAAACTTCTTAGAAATATTTTTTATAGTAAAGATGAAAATCCAAAAATAAATGAAGTTAATTTTAATCTTTTGATGCCTATGGTTTTATTAAGTATTATAATATTTTTAGGGGGACTTATTTTTTCACCGAATATAAAAATTTATATAGACAAAGCAGTTTCTGTTATGGAAAACTTTTCCTATGCTCAAATAATGGAGAAATGAAATGGAATTTTTTGCGATTTTTATTTTAACATTTATTGTATGGATGATTTTGACCTGGAATATTGAATTTTTAAATATAATGGTTGGAATTCTTGCATGTGCTTTTGTTTCTTTTATTTTCAGTAAGGAATTTAAGTTTGATAGAAAAATTTTTGAAATTAAGAGGTATTTTTATTTTATAGGATATTTATTTGTATTTATTTATTATATGATAAAAGCAAATCTTCTAATGGCTTACAGAGTTTTAAGTCCAAGATTACCAATAAAACCAGGAATAGTTAAAATACCTGTTGAATTAAAATCACCATTAGCAAGAGCAATTCTTGCAAATTCAATAACATTAACACCCGGGACCTTTACATTGAAAATAACAGATCAATTTCTTTACATTCACTGGATTTATATTTATACTTATGACAAAAAACAACAGAAAGAAAAGATAGTTGGATTGATGGAAAAGATTCTAAAAAAGGTGTTTGAATGAATGCAATATTTATATTCATAGGTATATGTGTTGCTATGTGTATCTATAGAATAGCAAGAGGTCCAACTGCAGCAGATAGGATGGTTGGAATAGATATACTTGGTCTTGTAATAATTGTTTACTCCGTTTTTTATTCATTATTTACAGGAATTGATTTTTATATGAATATTGCTATTGCATGGAGTATTATTGGGTTTGTAAGCACAATAACACTTGCTAAATTTCTTGAAGGGAGAAAGTTTGATGATTGAAATTATTGGATGGTTTTTAATTTTTAATGGTCTTTGTTTTATATTTTTTGGATGCCTTGGTCTTGTTCGTATGCCTGATTTTTACTGTCGACTTCAAACCGCAACAAAATGTGTAACCTTTGGTGCTGGTTCAATTTTATTAGGAACATTTTTATTAACTGGTTTTTCAAGTATAGGACTTAAAGCATTATTATGCATTATATTTTTATTTTTAAACTCTCCTACTGCTTCACATGCTTTATCTTATGGTGCGTTAATTGGTGGTGTAAAACCAGTTGAAGGCACAGAGATAGAAAAAGATATTACAAACGAAAAAAATGCATGAGATTTCAATTATAAATAATTTAATTAAAATGCTTGAAAAACTCTTTAAGGAAAAAAAGTTTTTAAAATAAATAAAATATAGCCATCTTGATGAGGTCGTCGGTTAGGAGATAGATACAATCTGAAAAGAAAAATTTTTAAAATATATCTCTAATAAAAGTATCATATTATCAAGATTTACTACTGGAAATAAACAAACTTGTATTATACATCCACTCCCATCTTATCATTCTCCATATAAACTTTTC
>JAMWCA010000050.1 GCA_023819545.1 Candidatus Omnitrophota bacterium | reverse complement strand
TTACTTATTAAATAATTTCTAACGTATTCGCTGACAGTAATAATAACATGGGAAAGATACTTATAGGAGAAAGTTGATGTAATGGGAAAAGCAAGATGACGAGTTCTTACCAAAAGAAGAGGCTTTCTTGAAAGCTTCCCTGCAATAGCGGAAATATAAGTATCTTTACCACTATGGGAGTTTATCACATCTATTTTTAATTTATTTATAAGTTTCATAGTAAAGTAAATTGCTTTAATGTCATAGCTTTTTCTTAAAGGATAGGTAAACACTTCTATTCCAGATTCCTCTGCTTTTTTAGAGAGAATGCTATTAGGTTGGCATAAAATATAGACTTTTGCTCCTAATTTTTCTAATCCTAAGGATTCATTAAGTATTCTGTTTTCTTGCCCACCCCATCCGGGTGATGATTCTGTGTGAAGAATTTTAAGTGTCATTTTTTATTAGGACCTTGCAAATATTCAATATTTTTTCAGCTCTTTTTTCATAAGTATATTGTTCGGCAATTTTTTTAGCATTTGCACCTAATTTATCAGCTAATTCTTTTGAATTTAAAATTTTTTTTATAGCCTCTGCAAGAGATTCTGGATTTCCTGGTTCGAAAAATATGGCAGTTTCATTGGGCTTTAATATTTCTCTAAAAACTTTCAAATCTGAGGCAACAATGGGGATTCCTGAAGCCATGTATTCAAATAATTTTAAGGGAGAGGAGAAAAGAGAAGGTCCCTTTAATATATTTGGTATAACAGCTACTTTTGCTTGAGATAAATATTTTGGAATCTCTTTATGAGAAACTGAACCAACAAAAATTACTCTAGGGGCAACTTTTTCCTTTGTTGCCAAATCTTTTATTTCTTTTAATCTTTCTCCATCGCCGATGATTAAAAGTTTTTCATTAGGAAGAAATTTCATGGAAGAGACCAAAGTGTCAACACCTTTCCATTCATATAAGCTACCAGTGTAAAGAATAAAAGAAGGATTGAAATTTCTCTCTTTGGTAAACCATTCTTCTCTAACTGCATCAGGAATTATGACTATTTTATTCTTTTTCCATAGGAATTCCTCTATGGCATTTTTTAAATGTTCAGTAATGCATATTAAAATATCAAATTCATTGTAAACTTTAATTTCAACATTTTTGATTTTTACTTTTTTGGATTCTTTCAAGTTTTCATTCTTATGAAATATTTCATGAACTTCAAAAATCATAGGAAGCTTTAAAAATTTACGGAATTTTAATAAAAACTTAGCAAGTTTAAGATGTCTACAAAAAATAATAGAGTTACTTTTTTTATGAGTAAATAAATGCAATAGAAGAGAGAAATAGAATACTTCATTGCATGAAATTCTAAAATATTTCTCTTTTTCTCTTCTTAAGATAGGCAGTGGGATTATTTTGAGATTTTCATTTGATGAAAGTCCATAAAATTCAAGAATTTTATTTTCATCATACCCTTTTCTGTACCCAGTTAAAATTTCTACTTTTACTCCCTTATTAGCCAATGCATGACAAGTATTGATTATTTGAATAAATCTTGCTCTGTTGTCAGGCAATATTTCAGGAATAGGATAGATAAATTTAAACATTTTATGATTCTGATAATTGTTTTTTTATTAAATGATTAAAACCAGTAATCAAAGACAAGATAAATATCCATTGAATAAATCGCGTATCCTCAAAAAAACCGTGAACCAATAGATTAATAAAAGATGCAAGAATGAATAACGCAAAACTTCTAAATTCTAGATTTTTGTTTACATCTAAAAGGGTGGAAAGCAATTCTTTAAAAATCATATATATCAAAAAAGAGAATATGAAAAAACCAACAATTCCCTGCTTGTACAATAAGTAAATATAGAAATTATGTGGAGAATAAATATAAGGTGGTGAGTTTTTGTGTTTTTTTATGTACCAATTTGAAAAATCCTCCGCATAGGTAATTCTTCCAAGAGATCTTCCCAGTAATTTATTCTCTAAAGGTAATTCAAGATAGGTTCCTATTGCTCCTGGCCATACGTATTCTAATCTTAAAGAGGTATCTCCCTCAAATAATTGTTTAAATTTCATTTTTAAGTATGAGGGTTTTTCAATATTTGATGAGAAAATCAATAGGAGGAACAAAATTGCACTCAATGAAAGAAAGATTAATATTTTAAATATTTTTTTGTTTAAAAAACCAACAAAAAATAATAAAAATAAAAATCCACAAAATATTGCAAGCCATCCACCTCTACTACCAGTAAGAATCATTGCTATGAAAGATAGTATAAAAATTAAAATGCAGATAAATTTAATATGCTTTTTTTCGTTTAATAGGAATAATAGCATAGGAGAAAAAATAAAAATCTCTAAGGGATAAATATATTTTCTCGTAAATTTTGCAAAATCATCAGATTTAATGGTTTGCATTTGATAAAAATCTTTTATTGTAAGGATTATAAATAAAATAAGTACAAAGACAAAAAGAATTTTCATCTTTTTAAAAAAAGAAACATCTTGAAAAGTATAGACAATTGAGATAGACACAAGAAATAAGGGTAAATAAGTCCTTTTAAACCATTTTAGAGAATAGAGAGGGTCAGGAGAGATAAAAGAGGATATTAGCCCAGAGACACATAAAGATAAAATTACAATAAAAAATTTATTTTTTACGAGATCCTTAAAAAATGTAAAGTCTTTTAAAAGAAGACACCTTAGAAATATGAAAATTGTTAGTGAATAAATGCATATTTCTCTTATAGTTTGCCCTTTATCTGTAAACAAAAATAAAATGTAGACGCAAACTGTGATTTTAATTGTCTCAAATAATAATTTAGCTAATTTTTCTTTCATTTCTCTCATAATTAAATTATTTCATTGTATAAATTTTCCACTTCTAAGGTTATATTATTCCAATCAAAAATTTTAACAGATTCATAACCTTGCCTTCCTATAGTTTCTCTTAGATTCACATCATTTTTTAATCTTATGAGGATTTCAGAAGCGCTTCTGGCAATGTTTTTTTCATTTACATAAAATCCATTTATTCCATCTCTTATATACTCTTTAATTCCATCTTTTTCTCTTGTTATTACCGGTATTCCTGTTGCCATAGCTTCTATGTTTACCATTCCAAAACCTTCAGAATTTGATGGAGTAAAAAGAACATCTCCCATTAAAAATATTAGATGCATCTTTGAAGGTGGGAAAAAATCAGTAAAAAATATTTTGTCTTTTAGAAGGCTGGCTTTTTCAAATATTTCTTCTAAATACTTTTTTCTTTCCCCTTTTTTTGGGATTTCTCCGATAACAAAAAATTTTATATTATCCACATTTTTTAATTCCATAGCAGTATTTATAAAGTGTTCAACACCTTTCTCCGAAGAAACTCTCCCTACAAAAAGAATTACAAATTCTTTATCTTTAATTCTGAATATTTTTCTTATGTTATTTCTTAACTGAAGATTTTCCCAATAAGGTCTGAATTTTCTAAGATCGATACCATTGTATAAATAGGTATAGTAATCTGCTTTTATTTTTTCATTTTTTTTGTATAGATCTAAAATGTATTTACTACAACCAACCAATACATCAATTTTAATATTTTTTTCAATCAAGACCTTATTATGCAAATGTAGAATGATTTTAAATTTACCATTAAGTTTTTCAATTAACTGTAAAGCCCACTTGGAAATGTTATGAATATGAATTATTTCAGGATTGATATTCTCTATAATTCTTAACGCTTTATGGGTATAGGATAAGGGATCCCATCTCGTGATTTTTTGAAATATTCTTTTATACAAAGGGTTAAAACTTATTCTATGAAAATAAATTCCCTCTCTATACTCTTCTTTAGGATAATAAGGGGAACCAATGGATATTATATGAGGCTCAAAACTTATTATTCTCTTTGAAACCTCATATATCCAGCTTTCCACTGCTGCTCCTTTTAGTGGAGGAATAGGATGTATGGGGTTTGCAAACATAAGTACTTTTTTAGGCACTTATATGCTCCAGAAATTTATTAATAATAATCTCCCAACTGAAGAGATTTATAATTCTTTTTCTTGCTCTCATAGCAAGTTCATTCCTAATATGTGGATTTGTAATTAAATGCTCTAAACTCTGAGCAATGGCATTTTCATCCTTTGGATTAACTAAAATTCCAGCATCTCCCACTACTTCGGGGATTCCACCAACTTTTGTTGAGATTACAGGAACACCACAAGCCATTGCCTCTCCAATGGAAATCCCAAAGGTTTCATCTGCAATACTGGGGAATATGGCAATATGGGCAAGAGAGTAGTATTTGGGTAATTGAGAATTTTCAATGTTTCCTAAAAATAACACTTTCTCTCTAATTTCTAAATCTTTTACCAATTTTTCAAGATTTCTTCTGTATTCTCCCTCTCCTATAATTAGATACTTTATTTTATAGCCCTTTTCAAGAAGAATTTTCAGAGCTTTAACTCCATACTGAACTCCTTTCCATCCTACAAGTCTACATACAGTTATTAAGATTTTTTCTTCATCTATCTCTAAGAATTCTTTAAGTTTTGTGGCAGGTTGTAAGGGTTTAAAAAGTTCAGTATCTATACCATTTGGTAATATGAGGGGTTTAATACCGCAGTAATCTTCTATTTGTTTAGCATTAAATTTACTACAGGAGAAAAAAAAGTCAATTTTTTTTGCCATTGTTTTGTATCCAATAAAAAATTCTGTACCCCCTGAAAAAAAAATTATCTTACTGGATTTTATTTTTTTAATTAAAAGAGCCAAAGGTAAGTCAAAGGGTTTGAAAATACAGAAGAAATTATATCTATTTTTTCTAATTTGTGGGAATGCATGATAACAAAATGATAACCTTTCCATAAATTTTCTAAAACGAGAACCAAAATTAGGAAATTTATCTCGAGGTATATATGGCAAAGGAATTACTCTTAAATTTTTTATTGATGGAAAAATTTTATTACTATTGCCACCGTATAAATCTACTTCAATTCCTCGGCTAGAGAGATTTCTTGCAAGTCCCCAACAGAAAGTTTCAATACCACCATTTTTAACTGTTGTAGTTAAATTGTAGAGGGCTATTTTCATATAGAATTTCCTTGATTGCTTCAAAGACTTCGTCTACCTCAATTAGATTCATACAGTAAGGTTTTTTGCATTTTTTTGTAATGCAAGGATTACAAGGTTTATTTTTTGATATGACTTTATGTAGATGCATATCTTGAATTGGACCCACTCCCCAAAAGTTTGTAGGACAAAAAAGCGATACAGTCTTCTTTTTGAGAGCTATTGCAATATGCATGGTACCCGTGTCATTTGTAACTAATAAGTTGAGTCTATTTATTAAATTTGCTAATTGTTTTAATGATAACATACCCGCAAAGGAAATTACTCTCTCCCCTATCTCTTCTTTTATTTTGTTACATATATTTTTTTCCTCTTTAGAACCTAAAATTAAAATTAAAATATTTCTATCAAACTCAATAAGTTTTTTACCAATTTTGATAAATTTATCAGGGGGCCAAATTTTATATTTATCTTTTGCCCCTACTTGGAAACCAATCAGTTTTTTATGGCGGATTGAAAACTCCTTAAATAATTTGTCTATTTCATCTCCTGATTTCTCGTCTAAAGGGAGAACCATTTCTTTTTGGTCTTCTTTGCAACCTATAAAGGATACTGCCTTAAGTCTTACATCAATGGCATGATGATTCCAGGGATTCTCAAAACCATTACTTTTATTACTAATTAAAAAGTCAAATTTTCTAGGGATTGGTATTTTTAGGATGAACTTAGCTCCTCCCAGATATGCCATAGGAGTTGCCTGAGGCTCATTTCCATGAAGGATTACTGCCACATCAAATTTGTGTTTTTTAAATTCTTTAATAGTTTTAAAAAATTTTTTCCAACCTCCGTAATAAGGGATTATTCCATCAATATGAGGATTATTTTCAAAAAGTTCCATATTTTTAGCATTAAAATGAGCAATTATTTTTGCCTGAGGATATCTTTCTCTTAAGGCTTTAATAGCAGGAGTTGACATTAAAGTATCTCCTATGGCAGTTGATGATACAACGAGTATGCTTTTTACTTCTTTAGGGTTAAAATATTTAAGATCTCGTTGTCTTTTATCAAAATTATTTATAATTTTTAGCGCTAAATAGAGTAAATTTTCTCTAATTTTTAATTTCACTTTCTTTATCGAATATTAAGATTGAAGATAATATTGCAATTACCTCTTCGGGTTTTATATCAAAAAGGCATTTACTTATTTTACTTCCTTCACATCCGGCTTGTCCACAGGGGATACATTTCCAATCTCTCTGAATAACTATGTTTTTACCAAATTTTTGAATTCCTTTCCTTTTAGAGTAGGGATTTTCACAAACTTCATTATCCCAAGGACCCCAATGAAAAGCACCACTTGGACCAAATAGGGCTACCACAGGTTTACCAAGGGCTGCAGCTATGTGCATTGGTGCTGTGTCAATTCCAAAATACATGTCACTTATTGATGAGATGGCAATTAATTGTCTCAAAGTGATTTTACCTGCAAGATTTATTAAAGGATAGATTTGGGAGGTTACAGAATTTTCTTTAAAATGTCCTGAATTTACTGATAAATGGCAAACCCACTTGGGATCAATGTAGGATAGAATTGCTTTGATCTTCTCTAACTCTCTATCCTCCTTAGAAGATGTGAGTATGACTCTACAGCCATTGTTTAAAAGCCATTTAATCACTTTTGCCATATATTCATCTTTCCAACATTTAAAAGACCATCTTGAGGTAGAATGGATATGGACAATTTTTTCATTTAACTTTCTTCCACTGGGCAAAATTAGTTTTTCTGCCCAATTCTTTTCCTCTTCACTTACATGAAGTATAATTTTAGGTTTTTTAATTTTTAAGCCCATTTTCTCGAGAATCTCAAGATTTTGTAAAACAATGTGTTTAGCTCCATCAAAGGAGAAAGTCTTGGTATATAGAAATTTTTTCCCCAAAAACCCTTTAGCTTTTATTCCAAATCTCTTTTTTGCGCCTGAAAAAAAGGATATCAATGCTGATCTGTCTCCTCCAGTAAGCTCTATGGTAGTGTCAAAGCCAAGGTTTCTTATTTTTCTTAAAAATTTTAACTCTTCTTTGTATCTTTTAAAGGGAGGAAGTTTTTTAATGTCTCTGTCATAAGTGAGGATTTCATCAATATGAGGGTTATTCTCAAGAACTGCCTCGGTTCCTTTGTTTACCAGGGCGGTAATGTGGCTACTTGGAAAGTTTTCCTTCAAAGTTTTGAAAACAGGCGTTGCTAATAATACATCTCCAATATGTCTAAGTTTTATGACGAGAATTTTTCTATACATTGAAAAAAATCCCTTGCCGCTCTTTCAATTGTAAATTGTTCTGCCTTTTTTCTTGCACATTCTCCCATTTTTTCCTTCTCTTTCAAGGCAAACTCAATTTTTTCGGTGATTTCTCTATAATTGAGGGGATTTTGAATAATAAAGCCCTCTTTACCCTCTTCAATGAGTTCAGAGGCACCATTATTTACAGTGGTGATTACTGGTAAACCTGATGCCATTGCCTCAAGGGTGGCATTGCTGAAAGGATCATAAAGAGTGGGAAGTACAAATATATCTGCTACAGCATAAAATTTTTCAATTTCTTTTGTGGTGCCATAAAAATGGATTTTATCTAAAATACCAAGAACCTTTGAGATTTCTCTGTACTTTTTAATGTTACCCTTTCCAATCACAAACAGTAAAAACTTCTCATTTTTTAAGAGGCTCAAAGCCTTAAGAAGGTTTATAAGTCCTTTTCTTTCAAAACCAGAGCCTACAAAAAGAATTATTTTCCCCTTAGGGCAAGGATTTAAAATACTCTTTTTTATTTCTTTTCCATTGGAGGGTAAAAATCTAAGGGTGTCAATTCCATTATAAATTACTTTGATTTTTGAGGGAGGAATACCATAGTAATGGACAATCTCATTTTTTATCATCTTAGAGTTTGCTATGATAAGAGGGGTTTCTTTAAATATTTGCTTCTCAACCATAAGATAATATTTATGAAGGGGATTAAGTTTAAAGGAGTACCTTTTCCAGAAAGGCTCGTAGATGCTACGTATTTGAAGCCATCTTATGTGACAGCCTTCTCCAGCTCTGTATATGTGTTGATTTAAAGTTCTTTCAAAGCTTATTACACAGTCAAATTCTCTTAAGTTTATCTTTAAATTGCGATTGAAAGTATAAGCTTTCAGGAAAGAGCCAAAACTTAATATGGGCACTTTATGGAATATTAAATCTTTGTCTGCAGTCCAATTATTGGCAAAAATATGAATTTCTTTAGCTTTATTTTTTAGTGCTTCAATGAGCCTGTTTAGATATCTTTCTGCTCCGCCATAATAAGAAAAGTGCCTTTTTATGAATGCAATTTTCATTTTTAACTTTTATTATACACCTTTTAAAGCAACTAAAATCCATAGAATTTTTAAATATCGTAAAAATTCAGGGAAAACCCTATAAAGCTAGCAAAGCAGTGTCATCAAATCTGCATTCAAGTTTCATGCCATCTTCGGTAAAAATGTGGAAGGTGGATTGCTTAGGGCATTATGGCACCCTAGCAATGAAAGGAGAGAAAGGTTTTGCCATGACAAAAGGGAATAATGCCCTGCAATGA
>JAMWCA010000049.1 GCA_023819545.1 Candidatus Omnitrophota bacterium | reverse complement strand
TCAATTTTTTTTAAAATTTTCATTTTTTTTAAAAATTAACCACAAATTTTTATCCTTTTCTTTTTTAAAATGAAGTAGAACATATTCACCTTTAATTTTTTCACCTTTTAATCTAATTAGTATTTTGCTTTTAGAATTTTCTATCATTTCATATTCCCCTTTATCCCATATTTTTACTTTTCCTGCTCCATAATAAGTTTCTGGTATTTCTCCTTCAAAATTGGCATATTCAAGAGGATGGTCTTCTACTTCAACAGCAAGCTTTTTATCTCCTTGTTGTAAAGGGATTTCTTTTGGTATTGCCCAAGATTTTAAAACACCATTTATTTCAATTCGTAAATCAAAATGATGATGAGTTGAAAAATGTTCTTGAATAACAAAAATCATTTTGTTTTACCCTTAGTTAAACATAAATTATATAAGGGACAATTATTACAATCAGGATTTTTAGATTTACAAATATTTCTTCCAAAAAGGATTAATCTAAAAGGAAGATCAATCCACTCTGTTTTTGGTAAAATTTTCATCAAATCTTTTTCTATTTTTTCAGGGTTTGTATTTCTTGTTAATCCAAGACGATATGCAACTCTTTTAACATGTGTATCTACTACAATTCCTTCTGCTTTTCTAAATGCCTGTGATAATACAACATTTGCAGTTTTTCTTGCAACACCTGGAAGTTTAATTAATTCCTCTAATCTATCAGGGATTTTACTATTAAATTTTTCAACAATAATCTGGGATAATCTTTTTATATTTTTTGCTTTATTTCTATAAAAATTGACTGATTTTATTATCTTCATAATTTCTTTAACATCTGCATTGCCAAAATCTTCAGGGGTCTTATATTTTTTAAAAAGATTAGCAGTTACTTTATTTACTCGTTCATCTGTTGTTTGTGCTGAAAGTACTGTTGCTATTAAAAGTTGAAAAGGGGTTTTGAATTTTAATTCTGTTTTTGATTCAGGATACATCTTTTTTAAAGTTAAACATATTTCTTTAATTTTTTCCATTTTTATAAATTTTATAAAAATTTATTTTTTTCGTCAACTTTCCTAATTACACCTCGTAGGTGTTTGTGGGGGATTATTGTGTGTCAATTGATTTATAAATAAAAAAAGTGGAGATAGCCGGATTTGAACCGGCAACCTTCCGCGTGCAAGGCGGACGCTCTCCCGTTGAGCTATATCCCCACATAAATAATTTTAACAGTAAAATTATTTAATTGTCAATATTAATACAACTTTCTGCAAGATATGAACTTCTGTAAAATATACCTGAAAAAACTTTTTTAAATCCCATTTTTAAACCATAATCCTTAATTTTTAAAAAGAAATCAACATCATAAAATTTTTTTACCTCATATCCAGTTTTTTTAGGTTTTAAATATTGTCCAACAACAAGTATATCACAACCTGTTTTTAAAATATCTTCCATCAAAATAAAGATTTCTTTTTCTTCTTCTCCAAGACCAAGCATAAATCCTGATTTTGCTATAAAACCATTTTTTTTAATTTCTGATAATACTTTTAATGAATTGTTATAATCTGATTTTGGTCTGATAATGGGATATAAAGATAAAACTGTTTCAAGATTGTGAGAAATTATATCTGGTTTTGAATTAAAAATTATTTTTAAGGAGTCCAAATCCCCTCTAAAGTCAGGGATGAGTAATTCAATTTTTGTTTCTGGAGATTTTTTCCTTATCTCTTCTACAACTCTTTTAAATTGACCAGCCCCTCCATCAGTTAAATCATCTCTTGTAACAGAAGTTATAACAACATATTTCATTTTAAGTTTTCCAACAATTTCAGCAATTTTTTTCGGTTCATCTGTATCAACAGGTTCAGGGTTCCCTTTACTTACTCCACAGAATTTACAATTTCTTGTGCAAATTTTTCCAAGAATCATAAAGGAAGCATACTTTTCTCCGAAACACTCATAAATATTTGGACAAATAGCATTTTCGCATACAGTTTGAACATTGTAAACTCTTAATAAATTTTTCAGATAGTTAAAGTTTTCATTTAGAGAAACTCTTTTTTTTATGTATGGAGGAATTTTTTCCATTTTAAATATATTTTTCAACAAAGTTAAAAAATTCTTTTTGCTTCTGGTCTTCAATATCAACTATTCCACAGGAAATCAAAATTTTCCCTGAATAAAAACTTTTAATAAGGATTTCAAATTCTTCTTTATTAGAAGCATAAGTAATCACATTTTTTCCATTTTTCAATATTTTATCAATTATAGGAAGCCACAAAGGTGAAGCACAAGGAGGTCTACCAGCCCCAGGAACAATTTGTATAACCTTGATATATGGCAGAGATAAAAGAATATCCAAATGTTTTATTTCGTCAGGTCCATCAAGATGCCAGGCCATATATTCAAGATATTCACTCAAAATTTCAAGTTCAAATACTACAAATTTTTCAAAAAGTTTTGGTGAAATCATTGTTGAAAAATCAGATTGACATGCATATGTTCTTCCAGGAGCCCATAAAAGCCAGGTTGTATCACCTATAATTTTTTTAGAATATATAGAATGAAAAAATTTATGTGTTTTTATCCATGCATTTACAAATTCATAAATTTTTTCAATTATTAAATCAGGGATTTCTATTATATCTATCAATAAGTTTTCCACACCCTTTAAAAGCGAAAAACAGGTTAAAGCATCTCCAAAATCAGGCATAGTTATTAGAAATTCTCGATTAGATTTTTCTATCTGTTTTTCAAGAAGTTTTTTGCTTGCATTTACCCAGAAATTTTCTTCTTTAAATTCAACTTTAAATTTTCTCCAATCATCTATAACTTTTTCAAACCAGACCGTATCTTTTCCAAAAATTACTTTTCCACCAATATATGCAGACATTGTCATAGGAGTTCCTCTATTTCCCCAGGAATGTGATAGACAAGGATTTATATTTTCTCTTTTTAATATTTGATGGATTAGATTAATATTTCCTTCTGGTTCATCTAAAGGTTCACTTTGTCCAATTAAACCCCTTAAAAAATAGATCTTTCCCTTACCATACCTAATTATATTTAAAACAGGTAAATTACCTACTTTAAAAAAATTTTCATTATAATTGTCTAAAAAGAATTGATTTAAACTTATTTTGTCTGTTTCTAATTTATCAATTTTTGAACTAAATTTAATATTGAGAATATTTTTAATTTGAACAATTTTTTCTCCTTCAGGAGTAAATTCAGGAATAAAAGGACCAGTTACAAGAACACCACCATTTTTTACAAAATCTATTAATAATTTTTCAGTTTTTTTATCAAGAAATGTTCCGGTTGTGAAAATTAAAACTTTACAATCTTTAATTTTTTTGGATGAATCAATTATATCAACAATCCTTGGGCTATAACCAGCAAGTAATAACAATCTAAAAATGCCTTCATATTCTTTAGTTAACAATCCTGCTTTTAGTCCATTCATAACTGGTTGTCCAACATAAATAGAATTGTCGTTACAAGGAGAAGGATCGCCCAAATATGTATGCCAGTGGTAAGGTCTATAATAGATAAGCCCAATTTTATCATAATTGATTTTTAAATTTTCCCAATCTTCAAACTTATTTACTATTGATAAAAAATCCTTTATTCCATAATAGACACTTCTTATATGTCCTTTATCACTTACTGGACTCCCACCCCATGTTTCCCTATCATGAAACATAAAATAGAAAATTCCTTTACAACCATTTGAAATAGCAGATAAACTCATAAATTTATGATGTTCATAAGTTAACCAACATTTACTTATATCTTCAAACCACCATCCAGCCATAAATTCAGCACTCCAAGTAAATTTTAAAACTGATTCAAGATACCTTAAGACCCTTGCCATTGATACATATCCAGAGAAACTTAAAAAGGGGTTTCTGTAGAAATCATAACCAACAATACCTTTAACTGCATCCTCAAATTTTTTAGGATTTGTAGGAACTCCTTCTGGTCTATGAGGATTTAAATTTGTATAAAAAGTAACTCCCTTTATACCATTTTTTTCATAAATCTCTCTTAATCTCTTCAAATATTCAGCCATAACCCATTCTTTAAATTCAATCCAATCAAAATAATAGATAAGATTTTTTTCAACTTCAACCAAATTTCTCGGTGCTTGAATATCTTCAAATTCTTTTACGTTGTAAAATGGAACTTTTGGAAGATTTACGACATCTTTATATTTATTTTTTAAAAATTTATAGTAATAACCATCCTTTCCAACCATACATTCATTGTAATCACTGTCAAACATAGAATCCATAGTTATATAACTTACTTCATTATCAAGATTTATCATTTCAATAGGTCCACCATTTATTGATAAATAAGGTTTTATAACTTCTGAAACTGCTGATAACCATGTTTCACATTCTTCAAGATACTTAGGATGTAAATATGATGGTTGTGAACCTTCTTTTTTTGGAATCCAATAACCTTTTGTATGTCTGTTTTGATAATCAAGAACAAAAATCTCTGGATTTTCTTTAACTATTCTTTCAGGATAACCTCCATATAAAAATTCATTACATATAAATGGTCCTGGTCTTACCGCAATCTTAAGTTCATATTTTTTTACTATCTCAAGAAATTTGATTAGATTTGTTTTTTGAGATTTTCTACCTTCAAAATCAAAAATACCTTTTTTGATTTCATGTATTCCCCATGGTATATAAGTAGAAACAAAATTCAGACCCGATTCTTTCAATTTTTCAACAACTTTCTCCCAGTATCTATCTTCTAAACGAAAATATTGAATTTCTCCACCAAATATTTTTTCCATTTTTATTTCTTTTTGAGGATATATTATAACATTTAATACTCTTTAAAAAAAATTTACATGTTATAATAAATGCATGGTTAAAAAAGAAAGAGTTATAAGAACCTTAAATTTAAAAGAAGTTGATAGAGTTCCATTTTATGACCTTATTAAAAATGATAAAGTAATTGAGTATTTTAGTGGCGAAAAATTGCCCGATAAAAAATTTTGGGAAAAAGAATCAGAAAAACTAAACATTATGACTGGTAAAACTGTAAATAAGTTATGTGATATGACAAGAAGTTTTGGTTTTGGTCCTTTAAAAGAATATGAATATACAGATGAATTTGGTTTTGTTTGGCATGTAAGTCCTTATGAGAAAACATTATGGATTGTAAAAAGACCATTTAAAGACGAAAATGATGAGATTGTATTTACAAAAAAATTAACTGAAAAATATTACAGAGAAATTAAAGAGTTAAAAGAAAATAGAAAACAATATAGGGAAAAATATCACAATTATTTTTTAAAAATACAAACTTATATTGGCTTAAGTCAACTTCTATCTTCAAAAACATCAGATGAAGTTAAAGAGGTATGTAAAGAAATAATAAAAATAGCATATCCCGGATATTTTATTGGTTCAACAACTGAGATTGATAATTCTGCAAAACTTGAAAATGTAATTGCAATGTATGAAATAGCATCACAACCTATTGAAAAATTAATTTAAAATTTCTTAGGTGGAAGATGTATGCTTTTTTTGTTAATGTCATTGATTGCTTCCATAACGCCTTCAGCAAAAGTTGGATGACAGTAAAAGATTTTCTCAATCTCTTCTGTTTTTAAACAATTTGAAATTGCAAGGGTAGAAAAAGAAACAAGTTCAGTCGCTCCTTTACCAATAATATGTATACCTATAACTTTTTCTGTTTTTTTATCTTCTATTACTTTTACAAATCCTTCTATCTTTTTATCTGCATATGCACGACCTAAAGCAGAGTAGGGGAATTTACCAACTCTTATTTCTATTCCGATTTCTTTTGCCTTTTCCTCTGTAATTCCACATACTCCTATTTCTGGGTCTGTAAATATAACTTCTGGAACTACATCATAATTTATTGTTACATCTTTCCCACATATATTTTCAGCAGCAATTTCTCCTTCTTTTGTTGCTACATATGCAAGTTGATATTTTCCATTAACATCACCAGCAGCGTAAATTCCTTCTATATTTGTTTTTAATTTTTCATTTGTTTTAATTCCATTTTTATCATACTCTAATCCTTCTAATTCAACTATATTTGGTATTCTTCCAACAGATATAAAAATTTTTTCTGCCTCTATCATCTCGCAACTTTCAAGTTTTATATTTAAATTTACTTCAATCCCTCTTTTTTCAAAAGATTTTTTTAGTAAATCTGTTATTTCTCTATCTTTTCCAGGAAGTAGTGTATCCATCATCTCATATATTTTTACTTTAACACCAAATTTATTTAAAATTGAAGCAAGTTCACAACCGATAAATCCACCACCAATTATAGCAATACTTTCTGGCAATTTTTGTAACTCCCATAAATGGTCAGATGTAATAACTCTTTTATCATTTTTGAAACAATCTGGAAGATATGATGATGAACCTGTAGCAATTACAATATTCTCTCCATTATAAATATTTCCGTTTACCTCAACTGTTTTTGTATCTTTAAATATTGCCTTCCCTTTTACAAGATCAATTTTATAACCTTTAAGAAGCATATTTATACCTGTTCTTAATCTCAAAACAACATCATTTAAAACTTCATTTAATATATTATTCCAGTCATAATTAACTTTTTTTTCGACAGAACTAAATTTTGATTTGGAAATTTCCTCTGATATTGTGTAGAGTGCTTTTGTTGGGATGCATCCTCTATTTAAACATACTCCACCAAGTGCAAGTTCTTCAATCAAAAGAACTTTTTTCCCATATTGAGAACATCTGATGGCACAAGGATATCCTGCAGGACCGCCACCAATTATAATTACATCATATTTTTCCATTTTCTCTCCCTTTTTTAACAATAAATTCCGCTGCTTCTTTTAAATTATCAAAAATATAATCAGGTTTTGCTTCCCATAATTCTATTTCTTTTTTTGATTTAGTTTTTCCAGTTAAAACTAAAATTGTATTTGTTCCTACATTTTTTCCTGCAATAATATCAATATCAGCATCTCCTATGAAATAAGTTTTTGAAAATTCAATTTTTCCAAAATCTTGTTCTGCTTTTTTGAAAAGTCCTGTTTTTGGTTTTCTGCATTCGCAATTTTCTTCTTTTGTATGTATGCAATAGTAAACTTTCAAAATATTATTTACTCCCTTATTTTTAAGTTCTTTTAACATATTTTCCGTTATTTCATTTAAATCATTTATAGTAAAAAGACCTTTGTTAACACCTGCTTGATTTGAAATTATTATAACTTTATAACCAGCATCATTTAAAATTTTTAAACCATCAATTCCTTCAGGTATAAACTTAAATTCCTCCCATTTTTTTATATAATCGTTAGGTGTAAAAATTGATATAACTCCGTCCCTATCAAGAAAAACAATTTTCATTTTTAAGAGTATTAAAAAATAAAAGGTAGTGTCTCTTTAAATCCAAAAATTATATTCATATTCTGAACTGCCTGACCACTTGCTCCTTTAACAAGATTGTCAATTGCAGAAGTTATGATTAGGTCTTTTTTATTGATAAGTTTAATTCCTATGTCACAAAAATTTGTATCAAAAACATTTTTAGTTGAAGCACTTATACCATAGTCCATAATCCTAACAAATGGTTCGTTTTTGTAAAATTCAATGTATAAATTCTGTATTACTTCTTGTTTTATCTTTTCTTTGAGTTCTACATAAATAGTTGAAAGAATTCCCTGATTATACGGTGCAAGATGTGGAACAAAAAGAACTTTATAATTTTTATCTCCAAACTCATTTAAAACTTCTTCTATTTCTGGTTGATGGCGATGTTGTCCAATTTTATATGCTTTTATATTCTCATTACATTCAACAAAAATATTTGTAAAAGAGGGATTTTTTCCTGCTCCAGAGACACCACTTACACTATTTGCAATAATTTTGTTTTTTATTAAATTATTTTTAATAAGAGGTAAAACAGCAAGAATTACACTTGTTGGATAACAACCAGGATTTGCAACAAGTTTTGCGTTCTTAATCTTTTCTCTGTTTATTTCTGGTAGCCCATAAATTGCTTTTTTAATTAAATCAGGTGTTTTATGCTTTGTGTACCATTTTTCATAAGTTTTTAAATTTTTAAATCTATAATCAGCACTTAAATCAATAACAATCTTTCCCCTATTTAATATTTCAGGAACAAAACTCATTGATATAATATGGGGTAGAGCAAGGAAAATACAATCACAATTTTTTTCAATATATTCCCAATCAGGAGAGTTTTTACATTTTAAATTAATTCTTTTTTTAAATTTTGGATTTATTTCTTCTATATATAGATTTCCTTCTTCAGGTGCGACATAACAATCTGTAATTTCAACAAAAGGATGGTTCAAAAGAATTTCTATAAGTTTCTGTCCAGCATATCCACTTGCTCCAAATATCCCAACTTTTATCTTTTGGTCCACTGGAATTTCTTTCTTGCACCTTTCTGTCCGTATTTTTTTCTTTCTTTCATTCTTGGGTCTCTTGTAAGGAGCCCATATTCTTTTAATTTTGGTGTTAAAGAGGGGTCATATTTTACTAATGCTCTAGCAATTCCAAGTTTTATAGCATCAACATGACCAGTTATTCCACCGCCCTCTGCTTTAATTTCAAAATCAAATTTTCCTTTTAAATCAGTAACAATTAATGGTTTTATAGCATTTTCTTGTTGATAAAAAAGAGGGAAATATTGTTCTAATGTTTTTTTATTAATTAAAATTTTCCCTTCTCCTTCTTTCATCTTTACTATCGCAACACTTTTTTTTCTTCTTCCAACACCAATAA
>JAMWCA010000048.1 GCA_023819545.1 Candidatus Omnitrophota bacterium | reverse complement strand
TGATTTCTGTAAATGGTATTGGACTTGCGGCAAACCAAGTTGGCATTTTAAAAAGAATTTTTATCGCTTATGATAAAGAAAAAGAAAATTTAATCACAGTTATAAATCCTGAAATTGTAGATGCAAAGGAAATTGAAATAGACCTTGAAGGTTGTTTAAGTTTCCCTGAAATTTATTTTTCAATTAGTAGAAATAAAGTAGTGACTGTTAAAGGCATAAATGAAAATGGGAAAGAGATAATAATTGAAGGAAAAGATTTATTAGCAAGATGTTTTCAACATGAAATTGACCATTTAAATGGAATTCTGATTATTGATTATGCTTCTGAACAGGAAAAAAAATATTATCAAGAGAAACTTGAGCAATTAACATCAAAAATATAACTCATTTTAAATATCGGGGTGTCCGGATTTGAACCGGAGACCTCTTGGTCCCGAACCAAGCGCTCTTAACCAAACTGAGCTACACCCCGAAACTGCGGCCAGCCCGACTTGAACGGGCAACTTTCGGGTCCGCAACCCGATGTTCTATCCAATTGAACTATGGCCGCTAATTAAATTATACCTATCTAAATTTATAAAAATTGTTACCGTAAATATCAATACCTACTATTGCAGGAAAATTAATAACTTCAAGTTCGTAAATAGCTTCAGGTCCAAGTTCTTCAAAACACAAAAGTTTTATTCCTTTGACAAATTGGTTTAAATAAGCACCACATCCGCCATAAGTAATAAAATAAACTGCTTTGAAAATTTTACAACTCCTAACAATTTTTTCACTTCTTTCTCCTTTCCCCATTGTTGCTTTCAATCCATATTTTAACAATGGTATTGTCAAATCATCCATTCTTTCACTTGTTGTTGGACCAATTGAACCTACTATTTTACCTTTTGGAGTAGGAGAAGGTCCTGTATAATAAATCAATGAATTTTTTATATTTACAGGAATACTATCACCTTTTTTAATAATTTCAATCAGTTTTTTATGTGCAGCATCTCTTGCTGTAAGAATTTTTCCACTTATTGAAACATAATCACCAACTTTTAACTTCTCTAAATCTTTTTCTTTTCTTAGAGGGAAAAATATTTTTTTCATATTTCAAAACTCCCAACTCTATGTGCCCAACAAGATAAATTTACAGCAACAGGTAAACCTGCAATATGTGTTGGATATGTTTCAATTTTTAAATCAAGAACAGTAATATTGCCTCCAAAACCAGCAGGACCTATTTTTAGTTTATTGATTTTAGAGAGGATTTCTTTTTCCCAGTCATTATATTCAGAATCTTCCCTACCTATCTTACTTAAAGCATATTTTGAAAGCACGGCTGCTTTTTCAAAAGAACCACCAATCCCAACACCAATAAATAAAGGAGGGCAGGAAAAACTACCTGCTTTTTTAACTGTTTCAATTATAAAATTTTCAATTCCCTTTTTACCTTCAGATGGATTTAACATTTTTATTCTACTTTTATTTTCTGAACCAAAACCCTTTGCTATTATTGTAAATTTTAATTTATCATTATCATTTATAAAGAAATAAATAACACAAGGAGTATTAGTTCCTGTATTTTTTCTTTCTATTGCACTTACAATTGAATTTCTTAAAAACCCCTTTTTACTACCTATCTCAACACCTTGATTTATTATCTCGTCTAAATTTTTGTATTTACCTTTCTCTATTTTAACATCCATCCCAAATTCTACAAACACAATAGTAAGTCCAGTATCTTGGCAGATTGGTATTCTATTTTTTTCAGCAATTTCAATATTTTTAAGTATAATTTCCAGATATTTCTTTGAATATTTTTCAGTTTCTTTTTCATAAGCAATTTTAATACAATTTTTCACTTCTTTTGGAAGTTTATAATTAATCTCTATGATAGTTTCAGAAATCTTTTCAATAATTTGATCTGAATATATTTTTTTCATTTTTCCACCATATAAAATTTAAATTTGAATGATAATAAAAAACTAAATTGCAAAAATAATTTATTTTTTCTGCATCTTTTTTGCTAATCTTCAGAAACTCAAAATTTTTTAAATAAATTTTTTTAATAAACCTTATTATTGAAATTAACTTGTTAGATATTTTAACACAATTTAAATCTTCTTTCTTGCACTTTTCACATAGAAGCCCTCCCTTTTTTGGAGAAAAAAAATACTTTTTACTCTCTTTTCCACACAAACTACAACTATCAACTTTTATTCCATACCCAAGAAATTCAATAAACTTTATCTTGAAAAAAAGAAAAACCAGATATTTCCTCTTATTCTGTTTCAAACTTTCTACAGTGTGTTGTATAAGATTAAAAATGTTTTCTTCTTTTTGTAAATCAGGAGTAAAAAGGTCTATAAGTTTTAAGATATAAATGAATATAGAAAAAGATAATTTATCTTCAAAGTAATAAAAGTTGATTAAATTGGGTGAACTTAAGAGATTTAGTTCTGAATTTTTTTTATAAATAAAAGTTGATATATATGCTCCTTCGCTAAAAGTTAAAGGTGGTATCTTACTATTTTCCTTTCTAACTCCTTTTAAAATCCCTTTGATTTTTCCAAATTCTTTGGTAAATAAAGTTAGTATTACACTTGTTTCTCTAAAATTAATTTTTTTTAAAACAAATCCCTCTATCAGTATTGGAGGCATTTTACTACCCAAAAATTCCCATTGAAATAACTAATTTTAAAGCATCTTCTACAGATATATCCATCCTTTCAACTTTATCTTCTGGTATTACTAAAACAAATCCAGTGCTTATATTGGGAACTGTTGGAACAAAAACATAGACATTCTTACTTTCTTTTTCTTCTTTTGTAATAAAACCGATAGTATATGAATTATTAAATAACTCAATTTTTACAACCCCTTTAAAAAGTTGTGTTTTATCTTCTGTAAGTTTCTGAATAATATTTTTTAAAAAGGAGAAGATTTTATTTAAAAATGGGATATTTTCGAAAAAAATTTCTATTAGTTTAAGAATTTTTTTTCCGAAAAAATTATTTGCAAGAAAACCAACAAATAAAATAACAATAATTAAAGAAATTAGTCCAATCCCAGGTGTGTATATATTAGTAAAAAATTTTTTTAAAAATGTTCCAAGGATATTTTCTAAAAAAACAAATATTTTAAATAAAATCCAGACAGAAAGAGAAACAGGTATTATAAAAATTATTCCAGAGATAAAATGTTTTTTTAAGGTCTTCATTTTTCATCTCCATAAGATTTGGAAAAGTAATATAGTAACAAATACTCCTATTACTCCACCAATTATTACTTCTTCAATAGTGTGAATTTTCTTTGTTATTCTACTCTGTGCAACCCAGAAAGCAAGTAAAAAAACAAGAGGTGAAATTACGGGATGTTCTTTAAATGTTAAAAAAGAAATTGCAGTCCAAATACTAAAAGCAATTCCACTATGAATACTTGGCATACCACCCACTAAAGAAAAACTTTTTCCTGTTAAAACTTTTAAAATAACTGTTAAAAGCAGAACAATCATAAGGATAAAAAATGTAAAATACCATGGTGATCTGGCAATATTTTCAAAGATATTCCTAAAACCAATCGGAAAAAATTTTATAAAAATCAGATAACCACCGATAAAAGCAAAGATAGAAGATATTAAAACAGAAGATGCAGAAATATCCTTAACTGTTTTTATAATATTATACTTTCCTTCATCAATATTTTCTGAGAGAATTTCAATTGTAGTATTTATTATTTCGGATACAAACACAAGAGAAATAAAAACAATAATTATTAGTGTCTCAGTTAGTGGGATATGAAAAAAAAGAGATAATAGAATTGCAATAATACCCACAAAAATATGAATCTTAAAATTTCTTTCTCTTTTAAAAACATATAATAATCCTTTAAAAGCAGAGTCAAAACTTTCAACTATTGAAGAATTTTTTTTATTTTTCATCATTTACATAATCAAACTAAAAATTCTATCCTGAACGAAAAACATTTTATTTTTCTCTTTTTCTTTATAATCCTTATAGCCCTTCAAATGTAAGATGCCGTGAATTATTACATAAATAAGTTCTTTTTCAAGTGTATTTTGATAAATTTTCGCATTTTCATTACATTGTTCAATTGAAATAATTAATTCTCCAAAATTTCTTGAATATTTAAAAGAAAGAATATCGGTAGGAATATTTTTTTTAAAAAATTTTCTGTTTAGTGTTTTTATTGTTTTATTGTTAACTAAGTAAACTAAGACCCTTTTTGGTGGAGGAGTAACAACTTGTTTAAGTTTTTCTAATTTTTCTTTCAAAAACTCTTTATTTATTTTTATTTTCCTCATCTTCTGTATGATTTCTATTTCCATCTCTTGATTTATAATATTTTTCATAAGCATTTATTATCTTCTTTACAAGTTTATGTCTTACAACATCTTTATTAGTAAAATAAATAAATTTAATCCCTCTTATATTTGATAAAATTTTTTGAACTTCAACAAGACCAGAAGTCGCAGAAGATAATGGATGGTCAATTTGAGTTATATCACCAGTTATAACGATTTTTGAATCAATTCCAAGACGAGTTAAAAACATTTTCATTTGAGCAAAACTTGTATTCTGTGCCTCATCAAGAATTATAAAAGCATTACTCAAAGTTCTTCCTCTCATGTAAGCAAGTGGAATAATTTCTATAATTTTCCTTTCCTGCCATCTTCTAATTTCTTCGTATTTCATCAAATCAAAAATAGCATCATAAATTGGTTGAAGATAAGGTTTAATTTTTTCTTCAAGGTCTCCTGGCAAAAATCCAAGCCGTTCCCCTGCTTCAAGAGCAGGCCTTGTAAGAATAATCCTCTGAAAATATCCCTTTTTTATTGCTTCTATTCCACAGGCAACTGCAAGGTATGTTTTTCCTGTCCCAGCAGGTCCTATTCCAACAGTTAGATCATATTTTCGTATTGCTTCAACATATTTTTTTTGAGTAGGAGTTTTCGGAACTACAAAATCCTTTTTTGAATTTATCCATATAACATTTTCTTTTTTTATTTTTTCTTTTTCTATTTCTTCTTTTTCTTTTATTTCCTTCTCATTTATAAACATAAGAATTTCATTTTTTGTAATAAATTTCTTTTTACCTCTATTTTTCAAAATCTGATTTAGAAGTTCTATTGCTTTTTCAACTTTTTCATTCTCTCCTTTAAAATTAAGTAAATTTCCCCTTGCAAAAATCTCTATCCCAAAAAGATTTTCAATAAATTCAAGATTCTCATCTCTTATTCCATAAATGAACTGGGCTTCCTCATTTGAAATTTCAATTTGTCTTTTAACAATCATTTTCAAGGAATGTATATTTTTACACCAGGGGTTAAATTTTCAGGATTTTTTATAATTTTTTTGTTCGCCTCGTATATTACTTTCCATTTTGAAGTATCATTATAAAATTTATAAGCAATCTTCTTTAAAGTATCCCCTTTTTGTATTACATAATATTTCCCATATTTTGGTTCTTCTTCTATTATAGGTTCTGGTGGTTTCATTTGTATAGTTGCCCTTAATCTATTAATTTCTGCAATTGTCTGATTTGCAACTGCAATAGATTTTTCACTTGCTTCATTTGCTGCTTTGATTGCTTTTTCACTTGCTTCATTTGCTTTTTCTATTGCTTTTTGAGATGCTTCATTTGCTATATTTATTGCTTCATTTGCTTTTTCTATTGCTTTTTGAGATGCTTCATTTGCTACTTTAATTGCTTCTTGTGATGCTTTATTTGCTGTATCTATTGCTCTTTGAACCTCACTTTCAGTAAATCTTCTAACCTCATTTGTTGCTACTATTGCTTCATCTACCTTTTTTATTGCTATTTCAGAATTTGCTTTTGCTTGATTACTTGTATTCAATGCTTCTATTGATAATTTTTCTGCATTTTTGCTTATTTCAAGAGATGTTTCTGCTATTGCTAATACTTGTTTTAATTTAATTTCAACCATTTCTTCAAAAGATTTCTTTGGTTCTACCTCTTTTTTAGTTTGATACATAGCACACCCATTTAAAAGTAAAAAAATACTTAAAAATATCAATTCTTCTTTCATTTTTCCCCTCCAAATTTTTCTATAAAAAGATTATCATCATTTTTCTGGAATGTCAATTCTAATTTTATTTTCTTTTAGTAAATTATATTCTACCTCATTAGGAGCATCTGTTAATAGACATACTCCTTTCTGGGTTTTAGGAAAAGCAATTGTTTCCCTAATACTCTCTTCTCCAAGTAAAATCATCAATAATCTATCAAGTCCAATCGCAATCCCTCCATGAGGGGGAGCCCCATATTCAAGTGCTTCAAGTAAAAACCCAAATCTTTCTAAATAGATATTTTCTTCAAGTCCAATAATCTTAAAAATCTTTTCTTGAATTTCTCTTTTGTTTATTCTTATACTTCCACCACCAACTTCAATACCATTCAAAACAATATCATATGCTCTTGATCTTGCTTTTAGTGGTTCTTTTTCAAGAATTTCAATATCATCTATTTTAGGAGATGTAAAAGGATGATGAACAGATTGAATTCTTTTTTCTTCAAAATTGTATTCAAAAAGAGGGAAATCAACAATCCAGACAAAAGAAAATTGTTCCTTTTGTTCTATGAGTTTTTCTTTAATTCTATCAATTAAATTTTTGAGTGTTTCATTTACCCATTTTTTCTCTCCTCCTAAAAATAATAGAACTTCATTAGATGTCTTAGAAGGTGATAAATTTTTAATTTCATTTATTATTTCTTCCGAAAGATATTTCTTTAATGGACTTTGAATTTCTTCTTTCTTAAACCTTATCCACCCAATTCCGTTGCCACCAGAATTTTTAACAAATTCATTATATTCCTCAATATTTTTTAAAGTAATTTTTTCTCCATCTTTTATAAAAAATCCTTTAATTAGACCCTCATTTTCAATTATTTCCTTAAAAATTCTTATTTGACTTTTTTCAAAAACTTTTGTTAAATCAATAAATTCTGTATTTAATCTTAAATCTGGAGCATCTGTTCCATATTTTTCAATTGCATCATTATAAGATATTCTTTTAAAAGGAGTTTTAATTTCAATTTCAAAAGTTTTTTCAATTGCATATTTAAAAAGATTCTCAACTAATGAAATAATATCATCTTCTTCAATAAAAGACATTTCAATATCAATCTGTGTAAATTCTGGTTGTCTGTCAGCCCTTAAATCTTCATCTCTAAAACATTTTGCTATCTGATAATATCTATCAAAACCACCAATCATTAAAATCTGTTTAAAAAGTTGTGGTGATTGTGGTAATGCATAAAATTTTCCAGGATTTAATCTTGAAGGAACGATAAAATCTCTTGCACCTTCTGGAGTACTTTTAGTCAAAATAGGTGTTTCAATTTCAATGAAATTCTCTTTTTTTAAAAACTCTCTTACATAGAATACAAAATCAGACCTTTTTATTAAATTCTTCTGTAAACCTGATTTCCTCATATCAATATATCTATATTTAAGGCGTAATGTCTCATTTATTTTTTCTTTCTCTTCAATTTCAAATGGTAAATTTTTACTTTGATTTAAAATTTCAAAATCTATTAGTTTAACCTCAATCTCTCCTGTATTAATTTTTCTATTTATAGTTTCTTCTGGTCTTTCAACAACAAATCCTTCAACAGAGATTACATACTCATTTTTAATCTCCTTAAGTTTATTCCAAATTTCTTCTGAAACTTCATTAGGAGAACAAACAATCTGTGTAATTCCATATCTATCTCTTAAATCAATAAACTTTAAATTCCCATGGTCTCTAATAGAATGAACCCAACCACACAATTTTACTTTTTCACCAATATTCTTTCTTGATAATTCATTACAAGTATGAGTCCTTATCATTTTATCCTCTCTTTCAATACCTTCACAATTTCTTCTTCTTTTATTTCTTCTTGAGTCCTAGTATCCATATTTTTAATAACAACAACTCCTTTCTTAATCTCATTCTCTCCTAAAATTAAACATAATCTCTTACCATATTTATTTGCAATTCTTAAATGTTCATTTATTGTCCTTTCTTCATAATCTACCTCTACTTTTATTTTATTTTCTATAAGTTTTTTCATTATATCACATCCTTTTACTCTTGCTTGTTCTCCCAAAAAAATTAAATAAACACTTTCATCTTTATCTTTTTTTTCTTGATTTAGTAAAGTAACTATTCTATCAATACCTACTGCAAATCCCACAGCAGGTGTATTAGGTCCTCCCATTTCTTCAACAAGATAGTCATATCTTCCACCACCTGCAATGGCAATATCTTGATTTTTACAAAATACCTCATAAACTGTTTTAGTATAATAATCAAGTCCTCTTACAAGTTTATATTCTATTTTGAAATTTATCTTATTATTTTCCAAAAAATTCACTAATAAATCAAAATGCTCCTTACATTCTTTACATAAAAAATTATAAATTGATGATAGATTTTCAATTGCCTGCTGACAGGAATAATTTTTACAATCAAAGACCCTTAATGGATTAACTCTAAACCTTATTTTACAATCATTACATAGTTTATCAATAATCTTTTCAAGATATCCTTTTATATGTTCAGTATATTTAACTTTGCAATCTTTACAACCAAGAGAATTTATTAAGAAGATTGAATTTTCAATATTAAGTTTTTCAAGAACAGTATTCAAAAGTAAAATCGTTTCTCCATCAAAATAAAAGCTTTTACCACCAAAGCATTCTACTCCAAATTGATAAAACTGTCTATATCTCCCTTTCTGAGGTCTATCATATCTAAACATTGGACCAAGGTAATAAAATCTTGCAATTTTTCTTTTCTCATAAATTTTGTTCTCAATATATGCTCTGACAACTGAAGCAGTCCCTTCGGGTCTAAGAACAACATCTCTTCCTTTTTTGTCTTTAAATTCATACATCTCTTTCATAACTATATCTGTATCTCTACCAATCCCTTTTTCAAATAAATATTTACTTTCTAAAATAGGAACCCTTATTTCTTTAAAACCAAATAATTCACTTATCTCAATAAATTTCTGTTC
>JAMWCA010000047.1:2376-9161 GCA_023819545.1 Candidatus Omnitrophota bacterium | reverse complement strand
AATATAGTTCATAAGGATGTTAAACCTGACAATATCTTAATTTCTTATGATTTTAAAAAAATAAAGATTACTGACTTTGGAATAGCCAAACCACCTTTAAGATTTTGGCAAAGAGATATATTCCCTAAATCTGGGACAGTAACAAAATTTGGAGTAATATCTTATATTTCTAAAGAACAAGCAGAGGGAAATGCGACTTTTCAATCAGATATTTATAGTTTTGGTGTTACAATTGATGAAATTATTACAGCAAAAATTCATATTGAAGGGAAAGATGATGAGGATTATTTCAAGAGAATAGACCTAAGAGCCCAGAGAAAGAAAATGGGTAAACAAAGAATTTTATGTGAAGATTTAAAAATTCCCCATCAATTAAAAGAAATTATTATAAAGGCAACAGAAGAAGATATAAATTTAAGATATCAAAATATGACTCAATTGTTACAAGAACTTGAAAAACTTGTTAGAGAATGAAAAAAATAATATTCTATGCTTCTATATTATTTACCTTTTTTATTTCAAGTTGTAAGAAAGAGCAAATCAAGGTAAAAAATACACTCTTACTTTCAACCTCATCAGACCCAAAATCATTTAATCCTATTATAGCAAAGGAGACAAGCACCACATTAATTACTGGTTTTATATTTGAGGGACTTACAAGAATAAATGGTGTTACATTAAAAGTTGAACCCTCACTTGCTTTAAAATGGGAATCTGATAAATCTGGTAAAGTTTGGAAGTTTTATTTAAGAAAGGATGTGTTATGGAATGATGGGAAAAGATTTACTGCAGATGATGTAGTTTTTACTTTTAATAATCTTATTTATAATGACAAAATTCCAACAAGCAGCAGAGATATTTTTACAATAGAAGGTAAAAAAATAAAGGTGGTCAAGATAGATGATTATACTGTTGAATTTATTTTACCAGAAAAATTTGCTCCTTTTTTACAACTCCTTGGACAAGAAATTCTGCCGAGACATAAACTTGAGAGAGCTGTTATTGAAGGGAAATTCACAAGTTCATGGGGAGTTAATGAAAAGGTAGAAAATATTGTTGGTACAGGTCCTTATAAGATAAAAGAATATAGACCAGGAGAATGGATAATACTTAAAAAAAATCAATACTATTGGAAAAGAGATAAAGATGGTTTTACACTTCCATATATTGAAACAATTGTTTTTCAGATTATTCCTGATCCAAATATGGCTATATTGAAATTCAGAACTGGAGAAATTGATATAATTTCAATTAGGGGACAGGACTATTATGTTTTAAAACCACTTGAAAAAGATAAAAATTTTACAATATATGATATAGGTCCATCACTTGGTTCTGAATTCCTTGCTTTAAATCAAAATATAGACGCGAAAATACCTGATTATAAAAAAGAATGGTTTTCTGATATAAATTTTAGGAAATGTATTGCTTATTCAATTGACAGAAATTCAATTATTAAAAATGTTTATGCTGGCTTTGGCACTCCTCAATATGGACCAATGAATAGTTCCTGTGGTTTTTTTTACAATGATAAAATTAAAAAGTATGAATATGATTTAGAGAAAGCAAAAGAGTATTTAATTAAAAGTGGATTTTTCTGGAAGGGTAATATGCTTTATGATAAAAAGGGTAATAGAGTTGAGTTTACTATAATAACAAATAGTAATAATTCTGAGAGAGTTCAGATTGGCAATATCATTCAAAATGACCTTGAGAAGCTTGGTATGAAAGTTAATCTTCTTCCGATAGATTTTAATACACTTGTTAACAAACTAACAATTACAAAGGACTGGGAAGCTGTGATAATTGGTCTAACTGGGGGTATTGAGCCGCATGGAGGTAAGAATGTTTGGCATTCAAAAGGGCAACTCCATTTTTGGAATTTTGGAAATAAAAGAGATTACCAATCAGAGAAAGAGATAGACCAACTTTTTGAAAAAGGAACTAAGTATTTAGAACCAGATATAAGGAAAAAAATTTATGATAAATGGCAATATATTGTTACAGATAATTTACCACTTATATACACAGCAAATTCAAATGTTATCTATGCTGTCAGAAATAAATTTGAGAATCTAAAGATTACAGTTTATGGTGGAGTTTTACATAATATTGAAGAAATAAAAATAAAAGAAAATGGAACCATATAGGTTGAGGGTTTTTTATAAAAAAGAGGGAATTTCCAGATTTATATCTCATTTAAGTTTCTGTAAATTAATTGAAAGAATTTTAAGAAGATTGGATTTGCCTTTAAAATTTTCTCAAGGTTTTACACCTCATCTTAAAATTTCCTTCTGTCCACCTTTACCAATTCCTATTGTAGGGGAAAATGAATTTTTTGAAGTTGAATTTTATGAGAAGATTGACATAGAAAAATTTATTGAAAGAATTAATCTTTTACTTCCTGAAGGCACAATAGTAAAAAAATGTTATTGGACTCAAAATAAATTTTCTCTTTCTTCTATTTATGCGATATATACAATTCCTTTGAAAGATAATATTGTTAAGGAAAAATCTAAAGAATTTGGTAAAATAATTGAAGAAAAAGGTAATTTTATAAAAGTGATTTTTAAAATGGAAAATTTTAGCCATAAAAGAATTTTTCTAAACGGAATTTTTGACGGAATAAAAAGGGAATTATTTATTGAAGATGAAAAAATATAGAATTTATATAAGCAGTGACAAAGTTATTTTAAGAGTTGTTATAGAAAAAAAAGGTAAAATAGAAAATCTTTTCATAAGTAAACCTTTCTTTGAACCAGAAATAGGAAATATATATAAAGGTAAAGTGGATAAATTTTTACAGGGTCTTAATTCTGCTTTTATTAATATTGGAGAAATGAAAAGTGGTTTTTTACAATTGAATAAATCTGAATTTTATCTTTCAACGGAAGAAGATGAAGAAGTTAGAAGTGAGCAAATTTTAAAAGAAGGGAAAGAAGTTTTAGTCCAAATTTGTAAACCAGGAGAAGATGAAAAGTCGCCTAAGGTTACTGAAAAAATTGTGTTACCTGGGAGATTTTTTGTATTAATTCCTAATTTAAAGATTCAGAAGATTTCAAAAAAGATAAAAGATATAAATGAAAGAAAAAGATTGATCAGGATTTTTAAAAGAACAATTGGTGAAAAATTTGGATTTATTATCAGAACAGCTGCAATTAATAAAAAAGAATTCTATATTTATCGTGAGATAGAACATCTTCTAAATATATGGAAAAGAATAAAGAGAGATTATAGAAAGAAAAGTGCTCCTTCACTTTTATGGAAAGAATTGCCTTTATATCTTAAAGTTTTAAGGGACTATGTTGATGAAAATTGTGAATTTGTAGAAGTAGACGATGAGGAGATTTTCAGAGAAGTTGTAAAATATGCGAATTTGTTTATTCCTGAATTAAAAGGAAAAGTTAATCTTTATAAGGATAAAATACCAATGTTTATAAAATATGGATTTGAAGAAGAATTTGAAAATTTTATTTCAAAAACAGTTTTTCTCCCATCAGGAGGATATTTAATTATAGAAAAAGGTAAAACATTAACAGCAATAGATGTAAATTCAGGTAGTATGGAAATGCAAAATTTTGAACAAACCGCTTTTAAAACAAATATGGAGGCAGCAAATGAAATTCCAAGACAGATAAAATGCAGAAATTTATCTGGATTGGTTATTATTGATTTCATTGATATAAGAAAAGAATTAGAAAAAAAGGTTTTTAAAAAATTTATTGAAAATTTAAAAGAAGATAAATCTAAAATAAGTGTTTTATTTCTTTCACAACTTGGACTTATTGGAATAACAAGAGAAAAAAACGATTATTCAATTTATAATTTATTATTAAAAGAATGTTCTTATTGTGAAGGTTATGGGATAAATGAAAGTTTAGAAATTATATATCTTAAACTTAGAAAAAAAATTTTTGAAATTTTTTCAGATAAAGCATATAATGAAAAACTTGAAATTGAAATTTCACAAAGTTTATACGAATTCATTTTTAAAAATCAATTATTTAAAAATTTTTTATTTTTTGATAGAATAAAATTTAAGGTTAATAATCAACTTAAAAAGAATGAATTTAAAATATTTTAAGATTAAGGAGGATTTAAAATGGCAGTTCATTTAAAAATAGAAGAAAAGAAAGGATATCAAAAAATTTTATCTCCAGAAAATTCTGATTTAAAACTTTTATCCTTTTCTATAATTAAACAAGAAGAAGGATTTTTTGAAGGCAATACAGAAAAAGAAGAAAAAGTTTTTGTAATAACAGAAGGGAAATGTAATTTTTATGTTGAGAAAAATTTAATAGGAGTAATGAAAAGGAAAAATGTTTTTGAAGAACCACCAGTTTCTGTATATCTTCCACCTTATTATGAATTTAAAATAGAATTTGAGAAAACAACAGAGATATGTATAGTTGGTTGTCCAGGGAAAGGCAAAGGGAAACCAAAATTTCTTAATTCAAAAGATATAAAATTTAGAAGGGTTGGAGAAGAAACATATTTTAGAAATATTGCAGATATAATTCCAGAATCTTTTCCTGCTGAAAAATTACTTGTTGGAGAAACAATAAATGACCCTGGGAATTGGTCAAGTTATCCTCCCCACAAACATGACAGAGATAATCCACCAGAAGAATATCAACTTGAAGAAATTTACTTTTTCAAAATACATCCACCAAATGGATTTGGAATTATAAGAATTTTTGATGAAACTGAGGATGCTCTATTCTTAATAAAAAATAATGAGATTGTTACAATCCCTAAGGGTTATCATCCAGTTGGAGTTATTCCAAAGCATCAAATATATTATCTTTGGGCACTTGCTGGAGAAAAAAGAATTTTAAAACCATATACTCATCAAGATTTTAATTTTTAAAAAGGAGAAAAAAATGGTACCTAAAAAAGTTTTCTTGACAAAAGGAGTTGGTAAAGATAAAGAAAAATTAACAAGTTTTGAAAAAGCATTGAGAGATGCAGGGATTGCTCAATTTAATCTTGTTTCTATTTCAAGTATATTCCCTCCAGGGTGCAAATTAATATCTAAAAAAGAAGGTCTTAAATTACTAAAACCAGGGCAGATTCTATATACTGTGATAAGTAGAAATTCAACTAATGAACCACATCGTCTTATAACTGCTTCTGTTGGTGTTGCAATTCCTAAAGACCCAAATCAATATGGATATCTTTCTGAACATGAGGGTTTTGGAGAGACAGAAGAGAAAGCAGGTGATTATGCAGAAGACCTTGCAGCAACTATGCTTGCTACAATTTTAGGACTTGAATTTGACCCAGAATCTTCTTATGATGAAAAAAAAGAGATATGGAAGATGTCAGGCAGAATTATTAAAACAACTAATATAACTCAATCAGCAATTGGTGATAAGAATGGTTTATGGACGACTGTTGTTGCTGCTGCTGTTTTTATCTTATAAAAAAGGGGAGAACATGGTAATTGAGAAAGATAAAGAGATAATAAAACAACTTGCTCTAAAACTTAAAGAAATAATTACCAATTTTGACCAAAAAGAAAAAATTGAAATTTGGAAGAAGCATAATAATCTTCAACGGATTAGACCTCTCGTTTTGATTTTTCCGGAAGGAAGTTGGAGAGAAATTTTACCAGATAGTCAAATTTTATGTAAAGACCTTTATTTAAGAGGTATTGAAAGAGATTTAAGACAAAGGATTTATTACTTGGAAAATATAAAAGATGATAGTGTAATTGATGATAAGATATATAGTCCAATTGTTATAAAAAATACAGGTTTAGGGGTTGAGGAGAGAGAGATAAAACCAGAATTTGCTTATGGAGCAAGGCATTTTGAACCAGTTATAAAAGAAGAAAAAGATATAGAAAAATTGAACAAACCTCAAATTACTATTGACTGGGAAGAAACAGAAAGATTATATCAAAAGACATGCGAAGCAGTTAATGGGATTTTACAAGTTGAAAAAAGAGGACCTTCTCATCCATGGTTTGCTCCAATTGATTGGTTTATTACTATAAGAGGTATTACAATCTATTTATGGATATGGTAGATAGACCTATTTGGCTTCATAGTGTTCTTGATTTTATTACAGAATCTAAAATTGAAGAATGGGAATTTTATGAGAAAAATAATGTTTTATCATTGAATAATGGACCACATTATGTTGGTTCAGGCGGATTTGGTTTTACAGACCAATTGCCACAACCTGATTTTGATGGAGTTCATGTGAGAATTAAAGATTTATGGGGACATGCAACAACTCAAATTTTTTCACTTGCTTCACCTCAAATGCATGAAGAATTTGCTTTAAAATATGAAGGTAAATTTTTGAGTAAATTTGGTCTTAACTGTTATGGATGCTGTGAGCCACTCCACAAAAAAATTGATATAATTTTTAAACATATTCCAAGATTGAGAAGAATATCAATGAGCCCTTGGGTAGATGTTGGACAAGCAGCAGAAAAACTTGGTAAAAAAGCAATTTTTTCCTGGAAACCCAATCCTTCCTTTATGGCTTCTGATACTTGGGAGGAGGACTATATAAGAAAAACACTTAAAGATGGACTTGAGAAAACAAAAGATTGTGTTGTTGAAGTAATACTTAAAGATATTCATACTTGTAGAAATAAACCAGAAAGAATAACAAATTGGGTCAAAATTGCAAAGGAAATAGCAGAGAAAATTTAAATGGCAAAGCCAATTCTAATTTGGAATGATACTTTAAGTGAACAAAAAGAATTAGAAAAAAAATATTTACCAACAATAACTCCTTATTTAGTTAAAGGAAAAAAAAATAATCCT
>JAMWCA010000047.1:0-2276 GCA_023819545.1 Candidatus Omnitrophota bacterium | reverse complement strand
CCTATTGAAAAAATCTCTTCAAGACCAAATTTGTTAATTCTATGTTATCCAGTAATTTCATTTGTTAATCATCCTCATCAAGGTTGTATAAAGAATTTAGTTGGGGATAACCCATCAAAAGAGATTCTTGAATTTTTATCATCTGAAAAAAATGTTAAGAAAGATACTCCACCTTGTTTTATATGGCATACACAAGATGATGATGTTGTTTCTGTTTTTCACAGTATTTCTTTCGCTCTTTCTCTGAAAGAAAGAAATATTGATTTTCAACTACATATTTTTGATAATGGTCCACATGGACTTGGTCTAGCTGAAAATAATCCTTCTGTTTCAAAATGGACTTTATTATGTGAAGATTGGTTAAGGGAAAATAATTTTTGAAAAGGAGTTTATATGAAAATTACCATAATTGGAGCAGGGAGTTTAGGATTTACAAAAAGGTTTATTATTGATATTATTACTTTCAAAGATTTAAAAAACTTTACAATTGCTCTTAATGATATTGATGAAACCCGATTAAATTTAATTACAAAGTGGACAAATACTCTAAAAAATCAGGAAAATCTTAATATAAAAATTTTATCTTCAACAGATAGAAAAGATGTTATGGAAAGTTCTGACTATATTATAAACACAATTAGGGTAGGTGGGCTTGAAGCATTTGAACTGGATGTTTCTATACCAAGAAAATACGGAGTTCATCAAGCAGTTGGAGATACAATTGGTCCTGGTGGTGTCTTTTATGGTTTAAGAACAATTCCAGTTTTGCTTGAAATTTCAAAAGATATAGAAAAATTGTGTCCTTCAAGTTGGTTTTTAAATTATACAAATCCGATGGCAATCAATACATGGGCAATGATTAAATATGGACATAAAAAAGTAGTTGGTCTTTGTCATAGTATTCAAGGGACTGCATGGCAAATTTCAAACTATATAGGAGTTCCTTTTGAGCAGGTATATTATTGGGCAGCAGGTATAAATCATATGTCATGGTTTTTAGAATTAAAAAGAAATCAGGAAGACCTTTATCCGAAACTATTTAATGCAATGCAAAATCCAGAAATTTATAAAAAAGACCCTGTAAGATTTGAGATAATGAAACATTTTGGATATTTTGTTAGTGAATCAAGTTATCATATGGCTGAATATGTTCCTTATTTTAATAAAAGAAAAGAATTGATTGAAAAATATAATACACATGGTTGGATATATCTTGATGTTTGTAAGAGTGCATATGACCCTGCAACAGAAAAGTTAAAAAGAGAAGCAGAAGGTAAGGAAAAGATTGAAATTAAAAGAAGTAATGAGTATTGTGCTTATATAATAAATGCTCTTGAGACAGGTGAAATTTTTAGATTTAATGGAAATCTTATAAATGATGAATTAATTGATAATCTTCCATATGGATGTTGTGTTGAAGTGCCTTGTTATGCTGAAAAAGGAAATATAAGACCTGCCAAAATAGGGAATTTACCTCCTCAATGTGCTGCTTTAAATAGATTAAATATAAATCTTCAAGAGTTAGTTGTTGAAGCAGCAGTTAAAAGAAAAAAATCACTTGTATATCAGGCAGTTTCTCTTGACCCATTAACAGGAGCAGTTTTGTCTCTTGAAGAGATAAGAAAAATGGTTGATGAGATGTTTGAGAAAGAGAAAGAATATTTGCCAAAATTTTCTGAATAAAATGTTTAAAACAGGAATTGGTTTTGATATTCATAAGTTCAAAAAAGGTAGAAAATTTATATTAGGTGGTATTGAAATTCCTTATGAAAAAGGGCTTTTAGGACATAGTGATGGTGATGTTTTAATTCATTCAATTTCAGATGCAATTCTTGGAGCACTTGGAAGACCTGATATTGGTTATTATTTTCCAGATACTGATGAAAAAATAAAAGGGATTGATAGTAAAAAGATTCTTGAAAAAGTTATTGAATTTCTGAAAAAAGATGGATATAAAATAGTTAATATTGATAACATAATTATTTGTGAAAGACCAAAAATTTTACCTTATATTGAAAAAATAAAAGCAAATTTATCAAGTATAATTGATATAGAAAAAGATAAAATTGGAATTAAAAGTAAAACAACTGAAGCAATAGATAAAGGGAATTACTGCGCCTGTCTTTCAATTGTCTTAATTGAGAAAATTTTTAAAAGATAAGTTTTAAGGCGGAAATAAGAGTAAGGATTTGAACTAAATTATTAAATATTTTTTGAGGGATTTTTTTAAGGAAGATAATACCAAGTAAAGAGCCAAGAGCAACTCCAGGTAAAAG
>JAMWCA010000046.1 GCA_023819545.1 Candidatus Omnitrophota bacterium | reverse complement strand
CCCCCTCTTTCTAACCTCCTTCACCTCGTAGGTGTTAGTTGGGAAAGATTGATAGACAAGGGTTTTCAAGCTTCAATATTTTGAGAAAATATTGGCGGAGGGGGTGGGATTCGAACCCACGGTGCCGCCTTTCGACGACACAACGGATTAGCAATCCGCCGCATTAGACCACTATGCTACCCCTCCTTAATTTTATTATAACATTTTTTAAAGAAAAATTAACAGGTAAGATGAAGTGCAAAGACAACTTTTTTATTCTTTTTTACATATTCATTAAATAATTCAACTGCATCTTTTGTTTTCTCTACTATTACGTTTATTCCAAGTTTTTCAATATCTTTTAAAACTTTATCCGGCACTTCCATAAATCCTGAATACCCTGTGCCTATTATAATAATTTCAATCTCTTTATTAAGTATGCCTTTTAAATCATCAATGGATAGACAATGACCTTCTTTTCTCCTCCAATTTTCTATTATTCTATCATTTAAAATTATTAAATCAGACCTATAATTCTTTCCATTTATAACAATTTCTCCAAAATTATATTTTTCTATCTTCATTTTTTCTCTATTTTTTCTATTATATTTCTTTGTCTTTCTGTCTGTCTTTCAAATCCATATCTTTCAAACATTTCTAAAATTTTTTTTCTTATATATATATCTTTTGTGATATCATAAACAAATATACTATATCCGATTTTTGCTTTTGGTTTTATTTGCTTTAGCCAATTAAAAATATTATAGTCCTCATAAACCAATCCTTGTAAACAATTCACACTTATTGCAAAATACTCTTTTTCAGGGAATTGGGAGTTTAAATAGTAATACTGAGGCGGAATATTTAAAGATAATAAAAGATGAGAAAAAACTGGTTCATAAATTATTCCATATACCTCTGGTAAAATTGAACCAAAATAGTTTAGCATAATTTCAGGATTCCCTTCTTTCTTTAAATATTTTTTCAATTCTTTTAAATCCTGTCCCCAATCAATATTTGAATCAATTAAATGTTTCCAGCCATTATTAGGTCCACCAGCAATTTCGTTAAAATATGCAAGATAATGAGGATGAATTTTAATTGAAGAAAAGATATACCATAAGAAAAATAAAATAAAAATTATATTCTTAAAAATTTGATTAATTTTTATCTTTTTCTGGTAATAAATCAATCTACCACAATAAATATAAATCAAAGCATAAAATGGAAGAATATATCTAATCCCAATCTGTTTTTTACTTAATGAAGAGAAAATAAAATAGATAATTGCAGGTAGAATTAAATAAACCTCTTTTTTCTCAATTTTTGTGTGGATTAAAACTGAAATGATAAAAAATATTATTACAGGAATTGGTGTTTTATAAAGAAATGCAAAAATAAAATAATATCTCCATCCATAATTTGAAAATTTACCATTTAAAAAACTCCTATGTCCTCTTTCAATTGCTTCAAAAATTATCTGTCTTAATCCTAATAAAAAATTTGTAAAACCATAAATTCTGTATGTAAGAACTAAAATTACAAGAGGAATTAATATATAAGAAAGGAGAAAAAGAGAAATTAATCGTTTTAACCTTTCCTTAGAGTATCTCTTTGTTTCTAAAATTATAAGAATTAAAAATATTAAAGGCATTATAACAATTCCAGTAAATTTTGTGCTTATGGAAAAACCAAAAAAAATACCAGAAATAATCAGACCTTTTATATCTTCTGTTTCAAAAAATTTCCATAGAAAATAAAGAGATATAATAAAAAAAGTTGTAAAAGGAACATCAGTAGTTACAAGACAACTATGTGCAAGAAAATTCGGACAAAAAGAAAATAAAAATAAACTGAACATTCCTGCTATTTCTCCATATAACTTTTTTGTCCACAAATATATATAAAATCCAAGCAAAATACCAATTAAAATCATTGGGAACCGCGCCCAAAAAACAATATCGTCAATATTTTGTCTATTTAAATGAAAAAAGAAAAGACCAAAATTCCATTCATTCTTCCTTAATTCTTTATAAATATTTTCAGGAAATGATATTATCTTCTGTGGTAAAAGGAAAATCCCTGAAATTGTCTTTGAAAATGGTGGATGTTCAAAATTTATAAAGAAATCTCCTTTTTTTACATAAAAATAACCTGCTGGAATATGAACTGTCTCATCACAGGTAATTGATTTTTCTAAAGAGACAAAAATTTCTCTAACAAAGAAAGATAAAAATAAAAAAAGTATGATTATAAATATTCTTTTGATATTTAACATATCCTCGGGAATTGTTCTCCTATTGGCATATCTACAATTCTTAATGAACCTGTTAATGTCTCAATTAAAACTTTTCCCTCTGGCTTTTTAACAACCTCTCCTATAATTTCTGCTTTTTCTCCATATTTATTTTTTCTCATTTTTTTAACCACTCTCTCCCCTTCTTTTTTATCACATATAACAACAACCTTCCCTTCATTTGCAATATTTAATGGGTCAAAACCAAGAATCTCACAAATTGCTTTTACATCTTGTTTTATTGGTATTTTTTTCTCATAGATAACTATTCCAAAATTTCTATTTTTTACAATCTCATTTAAAGTTGCTGAAATCCCGCCTCTTGTTGGGTCTCTCATAAATTTAATTTTATCTGTCTCCTTAAGAATTTCCGAAATGAGTTCTGAAAGAGGGGCACAATCACTTTTTATATCTGCATCTATTTTAAATGTATCCCTTGAAATCAAAACTGAAAGACCATGTTCTGCAATTTCTCCATTTATAATCACAACATCTCCTTCTTTTATTTTTTCTATCCCAAGTTTAATTCTTTTATCCTTTATCCCAACTCCACTTGTATTTATAAAGATTTTATCAATTTTCCCCCTTTCTACAACTTTGGTATCCCCTGTAATAATTTTAACTTTTGCTTGTCTTGATATCTCTTCCATTGATTTAACTATTTTTTCAAGATTTTCAATTTCAAAGCCCTCCTCTATTATAAAACCAGAAGAAAGAAAAAGAGGGACTGCTCCTGTAACTGCTAAATCATTTATAGTTCCACAAATTGAAAGTTTGCCGATATCCCCTCCTTTAAAAAAGATAGGGTCAACAGTGTAAGAATCTGTTGTAAAACATAAATCAAAATTTTCAAACTCAATAATTCCTGAATCATAAAGTTTTTCAAGAATATCATTTTTAAAATTTTTTAAAAATATATTCTCTATTAAACTATACATTAACTTCCCACCACTTCCATGAGATAAAATAATTTTATTTTCTTTCATATTTATAATAGGCACTACATGTCCCTTCTGATGAAACCATACAAGGACCATAAGGATTTTCAGGATTGCATATTTTTTCAAATAATGGACAATCAAATGGACTTTTTTTCCCTTTTAATACCTCTCCACATAAACATTCTTTTTTTTCTTTTGAATTTTTATTAATTATCTTAAATTTTTTTTCAGCATCAAAATCTAAAAATTTATCTTTTGGTTTCAAACCACTATTTTTTACAAGTCCGATACCCCTCCATTCATCATCAACAACATCAAAAACTTCATACATTACTTTTCTTGCCTTGATATTCCCATTTTCTCTTACAGTCCTTTTATATTCATTAATTACTTTGCAATCATTTTCTTTAATACTTTTTAAAATTAAATATATTGAAAGCAAAATATCAAAAGGTTCAAAGCCGCTTATAACACAAGGGACATTAAATCTTTCTGATATTGATATATAATTGCTAAGTCCAATAATAACACTAACATGTCCAGGGCATATAAATCCATCTATTTCTGTATCTTTCTCTCTGAGTAAAAATTCCATAACTGGTGGAATAAGTTTATTCCCAGCAAGTATATAGAAATTTTTTATATTTTTTTCTTTTGAAATCTTTAATGTCTGAGCAATTAAAGGAGTAGTTGTTTCAAAGCCAACTGAAAGAAAAATTACTTTTTTGTCTTTATTATCTTGAGCAATTTTTAGAGCATCAATAGGTGAATAAACAACAAAAATTTCAGCATGATTTGCTTTTTCTTTTTCAAGAGAAGAAAAAGAACCAGGGACTTTCATCATATCACCAAAAGTAACAATAATAACATCTTTTATTTTAGAAAGTTCAATGGCAGTATCTATATAATTAATAGGTGTAACACAGACAGGACATCCAGGACCAGAAATCAAATTTATATTTTCAGGCATAAGTTTTCTAATTCCATATTTACCAATTATCATAGTGTGAGTTCCACAAACTTCCATTATGTTTACATTTCTATTGATTAATTTACCATATTTATGTATTTCTTTAATTATTTCTTTCTGTTTTTCTGTATTTCTGTATTGCTCAATATATTTCATTTTATCTCTTTAAATATTTCAAGTGTTTTTTCTGCCTCTTTTTTATCAAGTTTTTCAATTGCAAAACCTGCGTGAACGATAACATAGTCCCCTTTTTTAACATTTTCTAAAAGAGATATATTAACTTCTCTTTTAACATTCCCAATAGATACAATTGCAAAATCCCCTTCAACCTTTTCAACCTTCATTGGTATTGCAAGGCACATTTTTAGATTTTTGATACGATCTGTTCAAGAATCTTATTTACATCTAAAACCTGACTTTGTTCAATTTTTATTACATTGGTTAAATTCATACTTACTCTACCAATAGGAAGTTTTCCCTCAAAATATACAGGTCTTCTTTCACCATCATCAGTTATCCAAACATCAAACAATCCCTTTTTGAAATCCTCTTTTTCTTTTCTTGTAAATGGTTGAATAATGAAAACCATTTTATTTTCTCCATTTGGTAGTTTTTTTATAAATTTCCCTTTAAACTCTATTTTAACATACCACCTTTCTTTTAATGCTATCGGAATTTGTTTATTTGCAAAGGTATTAAAATCGCCATCTCTTAAAAAATAGAAAAGTGTTAAATAATCAAATATATCTTCATCAAATTTAATTATATCTTTTTTTGTAGAAAACAATTTTTCTGCCTTATAATCTCTTGATATATATGTATATTGTTTTGCTGTCCAGTTAAAGTATATTTCTGTTATATTCTTTTTATTTCCTGATTTTGAATATTGATAGAAATAAAATGGTTTGCCTGTTTTTTTATCTATAAAAGAATCAATCCTATTATAGCCATAACCTATTTTTTCTGGTATCCCAGACGGAAGTGTAATCCCGATAAGCCGATATCTATCTTTTTCTTCCAAACAAACCAAAATTGCTTTCCCTAAATTTACAAAATCCCATTTAAGTTCATAAATCAAACATTCTCCAAGATAATTTGTAAGAAATATCTGTGGTATAATTGATTTAATCTCTTCTTTCTTCGGAATTTTTTCTTTTGGGAATAAAGCAATTTCTTGTTTTTTTTCCTCTTTTCTCCCCTCTTTTATATTTTCTTCTGTGCTTACTTCTATTTTTTTCTCTTGGTAAATCTCTTCTTTCCCTTCTTCTATTTTTTCTTCCTCTTTCTTTTCTTCTTTTGTAATTTCTGTAGTTTCTATTTTTTCTTCCCCAGGTAAATAAACTTCAGGCAACTTCTCTAATTTTTCTTTATCTGTTCTCCGTGAAACACATCCAGAAAGAAAAAAAATACAAAAAGTAAAAAAAATTATATATTTTTTCACCTTTTTCCCTCCAACTTTAAATTATATCTTAAATATCAAAAACTTAAAAATATTTTGATATAAAAGCAATGATTTCAAGTTCTGTATCTCCTATATTTTTTATTGAATGTGCTTGTCCATTTCCTGTCAATATTGCATCTCCTTGTTCAACAACTTTCTCTTCCTTTCCATCAAACAAAATCCCTTTACCTTTAATTATAATAAAAACTTCATCTTCATCTATATGTTGATGCAATCCTATTGAACAATTAGGAGGAAGGATAAGTTTTGCACATAATCTTACATTTGCTTTAAATTCTTCTTTTTTAAAAAAATGAACAATTCTTACAGTCCCTTGCCCCCCTCTCATATTTTCTCTTTCTTCTATCTCCATATCTTTTTCTTTTTTCATCATATTCTTCACCTCTTTTTATTTTTATTTTACTTCAAGATTTGTTTAATAGAAAGGAAAATTGTAAAATGTTTAAAATGAAAAAAATAAAGTTGTTTTTAATTATTTTTTCTTTTCTCTTTATTGCTCTAAAACCAATCGGATATCTTAATGATTTTGCAAACCTACTTACCCAAAACCAAAAACAAGAAATTGAAAAAAAATTAAGAGAGATTGAAGAAAAAACTGGTAATGAAATAGTAGTATTAACTATTAAATCTCTTGAACGAGAGAAAACTATAGAAGAATATGCAAATGAAATTTTTAATAGTTGGAAGATTGGGAAAAAAGGAAAAGATAACGGTGTTTTAATTTTAATTGTTTTAAATGAAAGAAAAATAAGAATTGAGGTTGGTTATGGATTAGAAGGACTTCTTACAGATTCTATATGTGGAAAGATTATAAGGGATATAATGGCTCCAAATTTCAAAGAAAACGATTTTTATAATGGGATAAATAAAGCAATAGGAGTGATTTATGAGATAATAAAGGGAAAAGATGTAGAAATTAAAGAAGAAAAAAATATTCCACCTATTGGATTTTTCTTATACTGGTATTTTATGTGTATTTTATTTGGTTATTTTTTTGCTGGACTTTTGGGACTTTCTTTAGAATTATTCATTATCTTATTTTTACAAATATTTACTTTTATAAACAGAAACACATATCTATATCAACCTTATATCCTTTTTTCTCTTTTCATACCATTTTTCTTTTTATTTATACTTTTACCTATCTCCTATTACATTTCAGTAAGATTTGAAAGAAAATTAAAAAAATATTATGGGAAAAAATGGAAAAAACATATACCTTTTTATTTAAGAAATCATATAAATTTCACATCTTCAAAAATTGGTTATGGTGGAGGTTTTTCAGGTAGTTTTGGTGGATTTGGAGGTGGAGCAAGTGGTGGAGGAGGAGCAACAGGTAGATGGTAAAATAATAGAGAGAAAATGGAAAAAAGAGTAAAAAATAAAATTGAAGGGTTTTTGAAAAGAATAAAAGAGATATTTGGGGAGAGAATCTTAAGTTGTATTTTGTATGGAAGTGTTGTAAAAGGGACTTACAATCCAAAAAATTCAGATATAAATTTAATTATTATTGTTGATAGATTTGAAGCAAAAGACCTTGATGCAATAAGAAAAAAAGTTTCAAAATATGCTTTAAAAAATTTAATAAGACCTTTTTTCTTTTCAGAATTTTTCTTTTTAAGTTCTACTGATATTTTCCCAATTGAATGGAAAGATATTAAAGAAAACCATTTAATTGTTTATGGAAACGATTTAACAGAAAATATAAAAATTGAAAATGAAAATTTAAGAATAGAACTTGAAAGAAAGATTAAACAATTATTTCTTGATTTTCAACAAGAACTTATTTTTGAAAAAAACAAAATTCTAATTTTAGAAGAAACAGTAAAAAACTTAAAATTTCTAATTCCATTAATTGAAGAATGTGTTGGGGAAAAAATTAATATTCCTGAAATTTCAAACAAAGATAAACTTGAAAATAAAATAGATGAGTTATTAAAGTTTTTTTCTGATATAATTATTCTTATTGAAAAAAATTTGGGAAGGAGAAAAAAATGAAAAAATTAAGAAAATTTGTTGTCTTGGCAGTTTTATTTATTATTTTTATTTATTCAATTTTTCAGTATAATAAACTTGTATCTCTTGACCAAAAAGTTAAAGTTGCTTGGGCTCAAGTTGAAAATGTCTATCAAAGAAGGAATGATTTAATCCCAAACCTTGTTGAAATTGTTAAAGGGTATGCAAAACATGAAAAAGAATTATTTATTCAGGTAACAGAAGCAAGAACAAAATGGCAAAATGCAAAATCTGTTTCAGAAAAAGAAATTGCAGCAAGTGAAATAGATAGAGTTATTGGAAGACTTTTATTTGTTGTTGAAAATTACCCACAGATTAAAGCAAGCACAAACTTTCTTTCCTTACAGGATGAACTTGCAGGAACAGAAAATAGAATTGCTGTTGAAAGAAGAAGATATAATCTTGCAGTTGAACAATATAACAGAAATGCAAAGTTATTTCCTAACTTTATCTTTGTAAGAATTTTTGGATTTGACAGTGAAAAAAACTATTTCCAGGCAACAGAACAAAGCCAAAAACCACCTCAAATAAAATTTTAATTGTTCTCTTTTATTGATTTAAAAAGGTAGAGTTTCCACCATTCTCTATAAAATATCTCTGCTATTTTTCTATCTTTTATTAAACAAACAAGTTCTACATTTTCCTTTGCACTTTTTGTTGGATTAAATGAACCTGTTATAACTTTTTCTCTATCAATTATAAAGAATTTGTCATGTAAAAATCCTGCTGTGCAACTTTTTCTAACTTTGCAATTATAACTTAAAAGAAGATAAAAAACAGAATGAGGAAAAATATTATAACTTTCAATAATTCCTTGAATTTCAATATTATTTTTTTGTTTTTCTATAATTTTTTCTGCAATTTCCTTATTTGTAAAAGTAAATGTTGCAAAATTTATTGATTTTTTAGCATTTCCAATTTCTCTTTCTATTAATTTTTCACAATCATTTTCTGGAGAAAACCATATTTCTACTTTTTTGTCTATATATGTTTCTGTATAAGTGTAATCGTTCCAAAATGAATCAAATTTTTTTAATAAGTATTTAGCAAGATTTTTATCATTAATCAAGATAAAGTTATTATGATTTTTACAAAAATTGCTGAAAGTTAAGTTTGCCGATGTGATTAAAACACTTTTTTCATCTATTATCAAAAATTTAGTATGGAAAAGATTTTTATCTTCAATTTTTTTTATTTTTCCAAATTTTACATCTCCATATTCACAAATAATTTTAATGTCTATTTTTTTATTATCAAGAAATTTTAAAAAATCATGATTTACTGAATAAGATGCAATATAAATAGATTTTTCTGCTTTTTTTAATAAATTTTTAAACTCAATGTAAGATTTTTTTGATGGAGTGAAAAAGACTTTAATTTCACTATATAGTAGATTGACAAAAAGAATAGAGAAAAAGATTTTTTTCATATCGTAAATTATAACAAAACTTGAAGAAGTTGAGAAAGATAATATACACTTCTGTTATGTTTGAAAAAGTAGAAGATATAGATAAAATAGAAGATAATAAACAGGAGGTGTAGATGATTAAATTTGCTGGTAAATGCGTAGCGAAGTT
>JAMWCA010000045.1 GCA_023819545.1 Candidatus Omnitrophota bacterium | reverse complement strand
TAATAGGTATTGGAACAAAATTATACAGAGAAGTAAAATACAGAGAAAATGTTAAACTTGGACAGAATATGCTTTTAAATTTACTTGGGAAGAAACAAGAAGAACTTTATACTTCAGAAGAGATTGATGAGATTGAAAAAATTAAAATTAGAATAGAAAATTTAATTTTTGAAGACCGACTTACAGCAACTAAAATATATAAAAATTCTATAAATAGGTATCCGAATTTATGTCTATCAGAAAAAACTCAATATGAAATAGCAAATTGTCTTGAAAGACAGAAAGAAAAGAGTTCTGCTTTAATTGCTTATAGAAATTTTATTTTAAACTATCCATTTAGTAAACTTGCTGATAACGCTTTATTTGCTTTTGGAAAAATTTGTTTTGAAACAGGCGATTACGACAAAGCAAAACAGGCGTTTTTACAAATTGTTATTTTTTACCCATATAGCGATGTTTATGAAGAGAGTAAATATTATCTTGAAAAGAAAATACCTGAAGTTCTTTCAAAGTTAAGATAATAAAGAAATAATCAAAGTTTTTATTTCAAAAGGTTTTAATAGAAAGACAATATTTTTCCCTTCACCTAATTTTTCTTTTATATCCAATCCATCAATAGAACTTTCAAAAAATTCAAAATTTTTTTCTGTCTCAAACTTTACCATTTGTTCTTTCCCCTCTGGTTCATAAATTCTGATAAGATATATATTTGACTTTAATTTTTTTACAGAAGTAACTGGGATATTTTCAGGATAAATTTTAAAGTAAACATTTTCATTTTTAAATTTAACACCTGGAATGACCGTAAAAGGGTTATTAAAAGAAATTCCAGTAAGATAAGGTCTATAATCCTCATTTTTCGGTATAAAGGGCAAAACCCTATATTCAAAATTTAAAACATTACCGGAACAAAAACCAGTTTCACTTTTTGCTTTATTTGGTCCCATATCAACCGCTCTAAAAAGAGAAAGCATTATTACTCCATCATTTACAGAATTTCCAGCATTCCCTTTATTTAGAACACATAAACCCTTTTCATTGTCATAGTAATCAATAAAATTATAAGATGGGAACTCTCCTTCTTTTTGAAATTCTATACCAAAAGGGATTTCTCTTCTTATCTTTCCCCTTTTAATTGTGGTAGGGAAAACAGCCCTAATTCTATAATTTTTCCCTTCTGCAAAAAATTTTAATTTATAATCTATAAAAGGTAGTTCATAATAAAGAAAACAATTATAAATATATCTCCATAATGTCTTCCAATATTGAACTCTACCTTCTATTTCAATTTTTATTCCAATGTCTCCTTTTACTATTGATACAGATTCAGGTAAAAAATCGTGTTGAAAAATTGCTTGTTTAAAGCTGGGAACATTGTCTGGATATGGGTCTTCTAAAATTTCAGAAAATCTATTATCTCCAGGAACAGAGGATTGATAATATACCCAAAAATCTCCCATGTCTCTCTGAAAAACAAGTTCTCCAAAATAAGGTTTCTCTTTATTAACAAGTTCTTTACCATTTATTATTAAATTTGAAATCAATCCAATATCTGAAATTTTAGCAAAAAAATATTTATTTTTGAATTCAATTGGTATTTTTTTTTACTTTTTTTTCTTTTCTCTCAACTATTTTATACTTCAAATTTTCTCTTGCAAAAGGTAATGATTTATTTACAAAACCTATAACTGCTCTCCCTTTATCATAATTAAAAATCTGTGTTTTAATTCTTTTGCCCTTTTATAAATTTCAATTCCTTTACCTTCTGGAATATCAAGTTCAAAAAAACAGATATCTTTTCGAGTAAAAGAACATTGATTAAAAATAGCAATTGTATCTTTTTCAGGAATTGTTATTTGGTCAATAATAGTAGAAAAAACATCATCAAAAATTTTTTGCATATTCTTATAATAATTCATAACCTCAATATAACCTTCGTCAAGTATACTACCACAAATAATGTCATGAAATTGGTTGAAAAGTAAATAATATTCAAATTCAGAAATTTTTCCATCTAAATTTAAATTTTCCTTTCTCATTTCTATATCAAAAATGCTTTCTAAAAGTTCTAATAAATAAATTTGATTCTCAAATTTTCTATTATTTTGTTTAATCTCTATTCTACTGGTATAGGTTCCATTAAACATTGGATTAAAATCATAATTCAAAACAGGAAGTTTCTTTTCTTTCAATTTTTCAAAATATTCAGTTGGAGTTGCAAAAAAAATTTTTTCAATTTTTTGTTTATTCCATTCTTTAATAATTTCTTTTATTTTAAAATCTGGCATTATAAAATCTCCTCCATTCGGAAGTAAAATCAAATCACAACTTTTAAGTGGTTTCAAAATTTCTATATGTTTTTCTATCTCTTTAAAATAATCTTCAAGATTTTTTTTATATGTCACAAAAAATCCAAAATATCCTGAAGCCATCCAAACTGTAAGTATTTTTGTTTTATCAATGCCCTCCCAGTAAAAATTTAGATAAGGAGTTGTTTCTTTGCTCATTCCTCTTGAAAAAGCATATCCAATATATCCTGCTTTTTTTAAAATTTGTGGAATTTGTCTATGGTGCCCCCAGCAATCAGAAATCCAGGCAACTTTGGGTTGAATATTAAACTTTTTTAAAATTTCTTTACGCTTTTTATTTGTCTAATTAATGATTCTCCCGAAATTAAATTCATATCTGGCATAACAAAAAAACCTGGAGCAACTTCAATTCTATTTTGTTTTATTAAATCAAAAATTTCTTTTCTATACTGAGGCTCTCTTTTCCAAAATTCTTCAAGTAAAATTGTCTGTTCTATGAGAAATTTATATTTTTTTTCAATTTTCATGATTGCAATTGCTTTTTTGATAATATTAAAAGACCTTTCAAGATAGTTCTCATATGTATCTTGATATATTATGTCATAATGAAAATGTGGAATTAAAAATATCTTGATTTTTTCCAATTTACCTCCCGATAAACTTCAATAATTCTATTAACTCTGACAAAACTTTAATTAAAACAAACTTTTCTTGATATCAATGTCAAATCTTCAAAAATATAAATCTTAAAATAAAAGCAAGAGCAACAATTATAACCACTGGATTTAATTCTTTATATCTTCCAGTAAAAAGTTTTAAAAAGAAATATGAAACAAATCCAAAAGCAATTCCTTCGCCTATATTATATGTAAATGGAATGCCAACAAATGATAAAAATGAAGGTATTGATTCTGTTGGGTCATCCCATTTTATTTTTTTTATTGTTGGAATGATTAAACTACCAACAATTATTAAAGCAGGTGCTGTAACTGGATAAAGTGTTATTCCAGAAACATTCTGAATTCCTGTTCCAATCATTTTTACAAAAGGATAGAAAAAAATTGAAAGTAAAAATAAAATTGCTGTTATAACAGAAGTAAAGCCAGTTCTACCTCCAACAGATATTCCAGATGCACTTTCAATATAACTGGTAACCGTGCTTGTTCCAAGAATTGCGCCTACTAATGTTCCTATTGCATCTGAAAGTAAAACCCTTTCTACTTTTGGAAACTTACCATTTTTTATAAATCCTCCTGCTTCTCCTACTCCTATTGCTGTTCCGACTGTATCAAATAAATCCATAAAAAGGAATACAAAAATAACTGTAAATATTCCACTTTTTACAGCACCTACTACATCAAGTTTCAAAAATGTAGGAGAAATTGACGGAACTTTTCCTATAATTCCTTCATATTTAATAATTCCCATAAATATCCCTATTATTGCTGTTATTATCATACCTATAAGAATATTCCCTTTAATACGCCATCCCATTAAAGTTGTAATTATAATTAAACCAATTATTGATAAAATTACTTCTTTCTGGAATAAATTTCCGATTGTTAAAATCGCTCCACCTTTCTGAACGATACCACTTTGAATCATCCCTATAAATGTAATAAAAAGACCAATGCCCCCTGCTATCCCTGCTTGTAAAGATGAAGGGACACTTTCTACAAGTTTTTCTCTTACTCTCCAAATTGAAAGGATTATAAATAAAATTCCTGAAATAAAAACTGCTCCAAGAACATTTTGCCAAGCAATTCCCATACCAAGTATAACAGTAAAAACAAAATAAAAATTTTCACCCATTCCAGGAGCAAGAGCAATTGGATAATTAGCATAAAGACCCATAATTAAAGTTGCTATCGCTGAAGAGAGACAAGTTGCTACCATAACTGCGCCAAAATCCATACCTCCTTGTGATAAAATTGCAGGCTGAACAAAAATTATATAAGCCATAGTAATAAATGTTGTAATTCCTGCTATTATTTCTGTTTTTATATCTGTTCCTTTTTCCTTAAATTTAAAGTATTTTGATAACATTTTTTAATTTTAAATTACCACTTTTCCCAATGTAAAACTTCTTTTAATTCTCTTTTTTTGGGTTTTGGTTCTTCATCAGGATAACCAATTGAGATTAAACTTATTAACTTATACCCAACTGGAACATCTAAAATTTCTCTAACCTTTTCTGCATATATCTTTTTATCACCTGCAACCCAACAACTTCCTAACCCAAATGCTTTTGCTGCTAATAAAATATATGTTGTAGCAGCTGAACCATCCTCAAGATAATACTTTGTATCTTTACAAAAAACTGCTACACAAATAGACGCTTCCTTTATAAATTTTCCATAGTCAGTTATATCAGCGATTTTTTCTTTCATCTTTTTATCTGTAATTACAATAAACTCCCATGGTTGGATATTTATAGCAGTTGGTGCAAATCTTGCACAATTAATAATCTCTTCAATAATATCTTTTGGAACTTCTTTTTCTTGATATTTCCTTATACTTCTTCTTTCTTTCAATATTTTTAAAAACTCCATATTCCCCTCCTCTTTTATAAATTAAGTTAACAAAATTTTGTCTGTTGTTTATATTCCTCATCTTATTTCCAAAAGTTATTAATTTCTTTCTGATAGTTTTCTATTTTCCCAGAATATACATCTTTAAACTTTACTGGTAGTTTTATACAATCTGATTCATAACAACTTTCACAAAGAGCCATGATTTTTAAACCTCCCTCTCCATCAATTTCTGGCTTTAAACCATTTTTTATACATCTTGCAAATTCTATCCATTCAAGTCCAAAACCATCATAACAATTGTAAGGAAATAATTTTTCTTTTTCTTCTTTTGATAAACTATTTAAAAACTCTTTTTCTATTTCCTCACTTTTTATTATTTTCCCGTCTTTTAAGATTATATCTCCCCCATTCTGAAAAGGATGAAAGACAAATCCTTTATCTTTTATAGCACCAAATTGTCCAGAATATAATCCAAAATTTAGGTTAAAACCAGGAGCAGACCTTGAATAAACCCAATTAACAAAAATACCATTTTTGAATTTTATTAATGAAACCCATGTATCTTCAACATCTGCCTTTGCTTTTTTTAAAATCGGAACTTCCTCAATTATTCTTTCATCATATTTCCTTATTTCACAGAATACATCTTCAACATCTCCAAAAAGATATAAAAGCATATCAGAAAAATGATGTCCACTATCCATAATCATTCCTCCACCACTTAATAATTTAACCCCTCTCCATTTCATAGTATATTGAGTATAATCAAAAGGAGAATCAATAACTAAATTTACATGGGCAAATCTTATAACTCCAACATATCTTCTATTTTCAATTGCCCATTTTATCGCTCTTGGTCCTAAATATCTTCTAACATTTTCTGCAATTGACAAAACCAAATTCCGTTTCTTTGCTTCTTTAACAAGTTTTTTTCCAATTTTTAAAGTTAATGCAAGTGGCTTTTCTATCATAATATGATAATTGTTTTTAAGTAATTCAATTCCAATTGTATGATGAAGAAAATGAGGAAGGCATAAAACAAATCCATCACAGATCTTTTTTGAAATAACCTTTTCATATTCAGTAAAAATTATTGGTTGATTTTTCTGAAATTGCTTAATTAAATTTTTCTTATCCTCTGCATTTTCTTTATTTTGATCACACAAGGCAGTTATTTCTATTTCTTTACATCCATTTTCAACAAGTTTTTTAACTCCATATATGTGATTGCTACTTATACCACCACATCTAATTATTCCTATTCTAACTTTATCCATTTGTTCTCCTTTCCTTTTTAAAAATATTATAAGTTCTTTCTGCAAGTTCAGATATTTTTACTTTACTGTAGCCCGAAACTCCAGTTTCTAAAGTATCATTTAATGGTTCTATCCATCTATCAGGTATATTTTTTCTACCTAAAATTACACCCATAATTGAACCAACTGTTGCACCATTACAATCTGTATCAAATCCAATCTCAACTGCTTTACAAATTGACTCTCCAAAATCACCATTTCCCCATAAAAGACCTATTGAAACTATTTGAGTATTACTTATTGCATGACACCAATGATGTGGATTTTTTTCGTCCCATTTTTGATGAATTATTTCTAAGACCTTTTCGTAAGAAAGGCCCTTTTTTCTATATTCAATAATTTCTTTTACTTCCTGTGCTAACCTTGACCTCTGTGGTATATAATTAAGTCCATATTCAAAAATTTTCAAAACATCTGTTTCAAAAAAAGCAATAGAAATCATGCTTGTTATAAAAATTGCTCCATAGACACCATTTTTAATATGAGTAACTGAATCATCCTTATAAGCAAGTTCAATTCCTTTTTCTACATTTCCAGGTGTTATATACCCATAAAAATCAGTTCTTATCTGCGCACCAATCCATTCTCTATAAGGATTTAAATAGAAAGCGGCCTTTTCAGGATTTATAAGGTTTACCAAATTTCTATAAACTACTCTTTCTGCTGTAAATGCTTTTAAAATAGGTAGTTTTTCAAGAAAATTTTTAGCAAAATCAAATTGAGTAAAGTTATATCCATATTTTTCCAAGAGAGTCAAAGCAAGAACTGTATAATTTAAATCATCATCTTCAACCATATTATTAATTCTATTTATACATAAATCTTGTCTCACATTATAATTTTCAAAAATTTTTAAATCACGATTATTACTACTTACATAATATTTTAAAGGAAACTGACCTACTTCTTTTAAAAAACTTCTTATTTTTTCTCTACTTAATCCTTCAAATATTTTCCCCAATAAACATCCCGCACATCTCCCAAACCATCCTCCATAAATTTTTTCTATAATATCTTTTCCTGAAAGTTTTATCCTTGGTTTATAAAATTTATCCCCCCATTCTTTTCTAATCTCATCTAAATGAACTGGTTCAGAATAATTATAATCTTTTCTTAAAGGTAAATTCTGTACTTTTTTAAATAATGAAGAAATTTTATCCTGGAATTTAATCGGCTCTTTATTTTTAATAATTTTTTTTAATATTTCAAACTCTTGCTCAACTTCATTTATATCCTTTCCCTCATCAATAAGTTGTTGCTTTTCAATTTCTATATCTTTTTCTGTAAAATATAACCAATCTATCTTAAAAACCATTTCTTTAATTTAATATATTACAGGACTATTTGTCTCAGCAGATTTATATATTCCTTCTATGATTTTTACCACACTTATTATTTCTTGTTTTTTTGTAATTGGTTCTTTTTCCCCTTTTATACATTCAATAAAATGTTTAACTTCATCAAAATAAGCATCTACTTTTGGAATTTCAGGAATAATATCACTTATCACTCCATTTGTTTCAGTATATATTCTTATAGGATTTTTTGAATCAACTGGATCTGGTAATTGAGCACCTGCCTTTGTTCCAAATAAACTACTTTTAAGTCCTACTTCAGAATTTCCAGCCCAACTTGCTTCAACAAATAAAACTGCTCCATTTGAAAATTTAACAAAACCTGTTGCTAAATCCTCAACTTCCATTTTTCCAGTTGGTTTATCCCCTTGTCTTGTATCAATTGGAGGCCATCCACCATCAATTGCTTTATCTTTAAATTTTTCAAAAGTTGCTCCAAAAACGATTTTTGGTTCCGTTAAATTAGCAATATATAAGACCATATCTATCATATGAACTCCAACATCTATCATCGGACCACCACCTGCAAGTTTTTTACTTGTAAACCATGTTCCAAGTCCAGGAATCCCTCTTCTTCTTAAATAACTTGCTTTTAAATAATAAACTTCTCCAAAGAAACCATCATTAACAAGTTTTTTTAAAACAATTGTTTCTCCAAGGAATCTCCTTGGAAAAGCTCCCATAAAAACTCTTTTCGTTTTTTCTACTGTCTTAAAAATTTCTTCTGCTTCCTCAACTGTTAAACAAATTGGTTTTTCGCATAAAACATGTTTTCCACTTTCCATTGCTTTTATTGACTGTATTGCATGATAAGAATTTGGAGAACAAATAACGACTGCATCTAAATTTTCTTCAACCATTTTCTCCCAATCTATAAATTTCTTGGGTATATTAAACTTGTCTGCAACAAAGTTCAATTTCTCTTGATTTATATCACATATTGCTTCTACTTTTACATCTTCTATCTTTTGTAAATTCGGTATATGAGCAACCTGTGAAATACCGCCAGCACCAATAATTCCAACTTTTATCATTTTCATTCCTCCTTCTCAAAATTTAATTTTTATAACTTTATTTTTTTCCATTGCTTCATTTGCTGCTAATGTGAAAACAAGAGATTTATAACCATCTTCATATGAGGATTTTATTAAAGATTGGTTTTTTGTCCTTACTGCCTCAATAAAAGCACTATCTTCTTTGAAAAGGAGATCCCCTTTTTCATAAATTTCTTCAATTTTATTTCCATAATTTATCTTGACTTTTTGTCTTTCTGTATATTCAACAACTTTATCTTTAAAATAAAAATCAATTCCACACTTTCCAGGAACTTTTAAAAAACATCCAGAGAAAATAATTCCAAAAGTTCCATCTTCATAATAAACACAAGCAGCAGAAGCATCTTCAACATTATAATTTTCAACATCTTTCATCAACCCTATTTTCTTAACTGCAAAAACTTCAACTGGTTCTCCTACAAGATATCTTGTCATATCAAAAATATGTGTTGTTTGTTCTACTGCTTGACCTCCAGATAACTCCTTTCTTCTCCACCAGTAAACACCTGGCATTCCTCCAACCCACCAACCGGCTAAAAATCCTAAATTTTTTTCTGAAAAAAATGGTTTAATTAAAGAAATTATGTCTTGATATCTATCTTGATATCCAACTGCAGTTATTAATTCTTTTTCTTTTATTTTTTCAACTATTTTTTTTGCTTTATTTTTATTTAAATGGATTGGCTTTTCTACTAAAAATGGTATGCCTTTTTCTATACATAATTCTTCTTGTCCTTGATGAGCAAATGGAGGTAAGCATATAAAACATGCATCCAATTCTAATTCTTGAAGCATTTTTTTATAGTCAGTATAAAATTTACCACCAAACTTTTCACTTGCTGCCTTTGCTCTATTTTCAT
>JAMWCA010000044.1 GCA_023819545.1 Candidatus Omnitrophota bacterium | reverse complement strand
CTAAAATAGCGTATTGCGCTAAAATTTTCCCTCCCATTTTTTCAACTTCTTTGTTTACTTCCTTTATTCTTTCTGGTTTTTGTTTTATTGTTTTTGCTCCTTTTTCTGTCAAACTGCTAAGCATTATAAATTTTCCCATTTTCTCACCTCCTTCCATTCATATTTTATAATAAAATAAATATTTTCAAAATTAAAATAATTTCCCCTATAACCCCTTTGTATCGCCCAACTAAGTTTTTTCCCTTCTCATCAGTTATCATTACTTCCCTCTATCTTTGCTGTGCCCCTGGCCCGACTTGAACGGGCGACTTTGTTCAGGAGGGGGTGCTTCCCCCTCCTGATATAGTCCTCCCCCCAATACGAAAAACATAGGGGACATTTCTTTCCCCTATAACCCCTTTGTGTCGCCCAACTAAGTTTTTTCCCTTCTCATCAGTTATCATTACTTCCCTCTATCTTTGCTGTGCCCCTGGCCCGACTTGAACGGGCGACACGCGGTTTAGGAAACCGCTGCTCTATCCTTACTGAGCTACAGGGGCTTCATAAAATATAATAAATAAAATTCATTAATTTTTCAATATTTTTAAAATTGAAAAATGAAGGGGGGATATTTATATATCCCCCCCTTTTTTTGTGAGATGTTGTTAAAATAAATCTTTAGAATTTAAACCCTAATCCCAAAGAGAATGTTATTGAATTTAAGTTTTTCTTGAAAGCCCTTAAGAAGTTAAGTTCATACTGAATAAGAGTGTTTCCACTTATGAACTGTTTCATACCAATTTGTGCACCACCTGCAAACCTTGTTCCTCCACCAAAATTAGCACCTAATGCAATACCTATATATGGATTAATACTTGATTGAGTATCCATATAAAAATTGGGTTTGACAAGTAGATTTATTTCATCACCAAATGTTTTCCACTGACCTGATAATCCTACGTTTAACTCAATCTCGTCGGCCAAGAAAAATCCCAAACCAAGACCATATGTTCCATCCCATTCCTTTGGACCTGCAGAAAAATATCCATAACCAACTGAAATCACTAAGTTTTTATCTCCCTGTTTAACTTCAGCAGAACCAATTGATGAAAATCCTAAAACTAATCCTAAAATCAAAATAGATAATAAAATCTTTTTCATCTTTTTTCACCTCCTTTCTCTTTTTTATTTTTTATATTTTACATTTTAAATTTGAATTTGTCAAATTAAAATCTCTTTCGGGTTAGGACATAGTGTCTAAGACAAGTATTTTCATCTTATCTGTTAAGTTTTATTGCTAATTCTGCAATCCTTTTACCAAAACTTCTACATATATTTGCTTCATTTTCATCAATATCACGCATATTATCCACTCCTGCATAATGACCCGGCCCATAAGGAGACCCTCCGCCTCTGGTTATAAAAAGGTCACCAATTGAATAAGGGACTCCAACAATTACACATCCTAAATGTAAAAGGACAGAGACCAATGAAAGAATAGTTGCTTCCTGTCCTCCATGAAGAGTTGATGTTGAAACAAAAATGCCAGCAGGTTTTCCTTCAAATATTTTTTCAAACCAAAGTTGTCCAAGTTGATCTATAATATTTTTTAACTGTGAACTTACACATCCAAATCTTGTTGGTGTTCCAAAAACATAACCCGATGCTTCTCTAAAGTCATCAAGAGTAACAATTGGAACATCTTTTTGTAACTCAGAACCAATTCTCATTTCTGGTTTTGAATTTATAACTGAATCAGGTATTAACTCTGGGACTTTTCTTAAAACAGGTTCAACATTTTCCACCAATCTCACTCCTTGTTCTACAAATTTTGCCATTTTATAAGTATTTCCATATGTGCTGTAATAAACTATCAATATTTTCATTGCTCCTCCTTTTTATTTATTCAGTATCCTGCTCTTTATATAAACTTATTGCAACTTCAATAGCTTTGTCATAATTAGGATGATTTGTAATCTCAGGAACAATCTCAATGTATCTTATAATATCATCAGAATCAACAACAATAATTGAACGAGTTAATAATCTTAATTCCTTAATAAGTAGACCATAGGATATACCAAATGAAGCATATTTATGGTCTGAATAAACTTTGATTTTGTCAATACTTGCTATTGAACAAAATCTTGAAATTGCAAATGGTAAATCCATACTTATATTAATTATTACAATTTTTTCAGGTAGATTTACAGCTTTTTCATTAAATTTTTTTGCCTGAAGATCACATACTGGAGTATCAAGAGAAGGAGTAACACTTATAACTTTAATTTTCCCCTTGAAATCGCTAAGTTTTACTTCATTAAGGTCTGAATCAATAACAGTAAAATCAGGGGATTTATCACCAACACTAACAGGAATACCTATTAAAGTGATAGGTTTACCTTTTAAAGTTACAAGTCCAATCCTTTCCATAAAACCCTCCTTTTTAAATTAATTTAATAAAATATATTCATTCCCCTATTATTTTTATCAATACTCTTTTTTTTCTCTGACCATCAAATTCTCCATAGAATATTTGTTCCCAAGGACCTAAATCAAGTTTTCCATCTGTTATTGCAACGACCACTTCCCTACCCATTATAGTCCTTTTTAAATGAGCATCAGCATTTGTTTCTCCTGTTAAATTATGTTTATATTTGGAAATTGGTTGATGTGGAGCAAGTTTTTCAAGAAATTCAATAAAATCAGAAAGAAGTCCAGTTTCATCATCATTTATAAAAACGCTTGAAGTTATATGCATAGCATTGACAAGACAAATCCCTTCTTTAACTCCACTATTTTTAACTGCTTGCTCAACTTTTTCAGTAATATTTATGAATTCAATTTTCTTTTCTGTACAAAACCATAAATATTCAGTATATGATTTCATTTTTCTGTTTCAATTTTTGCTTTTTTAGAATTTATCTCTTTTATTATTTCTGCTTTAAATTTTGGTTTTCTTGAATATGTATAAAGGCCATTAACTTCCTGCTCTACATCATAAAGTTGGGTATAACAAAAACCACATATTTTTGGATGGTTTAAAAGAACCTCTGTTAATCGTTTATATCTTTCAATAAATTCTTTTTTTGTTTTTGGTCTTTCTCCATATCCCCATCCATTTTCTCTTTCTTCTATATCCCACCATATCCCTCCATATTCACTTACCCAATAAGGTTGACCTTTATATGGAGCGTCAAATTGAGGAAAATTTTGCCATACTTTGTCTTGTTTTTCAAATAATTCAAAATCCTTTTTAAATTGTTGAGGGTCCTGTTTATAATTATGGCAATCATATATATCTGTCTCAACATGAACATATCCACTTGTATCTATTACAGGTCTTGATTTATCTATATTTTTTGTAATCAAATAAAGGTTTCTTACAAGTTCATTGTTTTGATTTGGAGATGTTTCATTTAGTGGACACCATCCAATTATTGAAGGATGATTAAAATCTCTCTCAATTACTTCAATCCATTCTTTACATAAATCTCCAAAACTTTCCTCACTAATATTATTTTTAATCCCCCAGTTTGGATATTCACTCCATACAAGATATCCAAGTTTGTCAGCCCAATATAAAAATAATGGTTCAAAAACTTTTTGATGTAATCTTGCTCCATTAAATCCCATATCTTTTGCTATTTTTATATCATTTATTATATCTTTTTCACTTTGTGCTGTATAAATTCCATCTGGATAAAAACCTTGATCAAGAACCATCCTCATAAATATAACTTTACCATTTAACATAATTTTCTTATCCTTAATTTCAATCTTCCTGAAACCAAAATATGAGTTAACTTCATCTTCTTTTTTGTTTTTAGAAAATAAAGAAATCCTGAATGTATAAAGGAAAGGATTTTCTATATCCCAAGGAATAAAATTTTTAATTTTTGTTGAAATAAAAATTGTTCCACTCCCATAGCCATATTTTTTATCAATTCTTTTGTCCTCTTCATAAATTTCTATCTCTAATTTCCCTTCTCCTTCTATATTTACTAAAAATAAAACTTCTCCTGTATCATAATTTGGGAAAATTTTAAAATTTTTAATATAATTTTTACCTGTTGCATAGAGATAAACTGTTTGCCAAATACCCGTTACTCTAGTGTAGTAACATCCATATGAGTTATATTTATTTGATTGTTTCCCAGAGGGTTGTAAATATGTTCTGTTGTCATCATAAGCATTCACCACAATCTCATTTTCTCTCTTTAAAAAATTAGTTATTTCAAATTTAAATGGAGTATAGCCACCTGTATGAGTTCCCAATTTTTCTCCATTAATCCAGACATTTGTCAAAAAATCAACTGCTCCAAAATTTAAAAATACTCTTTTATTTTTCCATTTCTCTGGAATTTCAATTTTCCTTCTGTACCAAACAGAAACCATAAAATCTTTATTTCCTATTCCTGATAATTTACTTTCAGGTGGGAATGGAACAAGGATTTTTTCTTTAAATTTTTTTTCAGGCAGATAAAATTTCTTCTCTATACCTGAATTAGATATATCTATTTCAAAATCCCATAAACCATTTAAATTTATCCATTCACTTCTTTTAAAATCTGGTCTTGGATATTCTTCTCTTGGTCCCATTTTATAAAATAATTATATCAATTTCTTCTTCTCTGTCAAAAAATCCCTTTTACACCTACGAGGTGAATGTCGGAATTAGTTGATAATTAAGGGTTTTAAATTATATGAAAATGAAATCTTTAAGAAGTTTTTTATTTATTTATAAAATGTTTTATAATAATTAAATTAGGAGAAAAAATGAAAATAGGAATTGGGTCTGACCATGCCGGGTTTGAATTGAAAGAATATTTAAAGGAAAGTTTAAAAAAAGAGGGGTATGAAATTATAGATTATGGACCAGAAATTAAAAAAGTTGTTGATTATCCAGATTATGCTGAAAAAGTTGCAAAGGGTATCTTAAGTAAAGAAATTGAATTTGGAATTTTAATATGTGGAACTGGTATTGGTATGGATATTGTAGCAAATAAATTTAAAGGGGTAAGAGCAGCAAGATGTTGCACAACATATGATGCAGTTTTAGCAAGACAGCATAATGATGCGAATGTTCTCACACTTGGTGGAAGATTAATAGGGAAGGGACTTGCATTAGAAATTGTTAAAGAATTTCTATCAACTACTTTTACAAAAGGAAGACATTTAAGAAGGGTAAATAAAATAAAAAAAATTGAAAATGGCTAATCTTTTTGTTGAAAAAATCCCTTATGCAAAACCTGAAAATCTTTTTTCTTTTATTCACGATTTACCATATAGTTTTTTGATGAATGTTAAATGGAATGAGAAGGAATATTATACTATTTTTGGGTTTGAACCATTTATAATTTTTAAAAGTAAAAGAAACAAAATTGAAATTAAGGAAAGAGGGAAGATTGAAAAATTTGAGTTTTATTCAATAGAAAAATTGCAGGAAGTTTTTAATAAATTTTTTTTACCCTCTGATAAATTTTTTCTTCCTGGTGGCTTTGGATATCTTTCTTATGATTTAGGTTGTCAGATTGAGAAACTTCCTGATTTGGCAATAGATGATTTAAAATTACCTGATATTTTTATTTGTTTTTATGACACAATCTTTTTCTTTGACAATAAGAGAAAAAAATCGTTTTTAATTTCATATAATTTTGAAAATGATAAATTTTTTAAAGTGAAATTCAATGAAAGGGAAAAGTTTTATAAGAAAATCAATTGTAAATCTTTCCGATTTTTAGATACTAAATTCTCAATTGAAAATTTAAATTCAAATATGAGTTATACTTATTATATTTCTGCAATTGAAAAAATTAGAGATTATATAAGAGAAGGAGATGTTTACCAAATAAATTTTTCACACAGGTTTAAAATAAAAGGAGTTTTTGAGCCGTATAATCTATTTTTAAAACTGCAAAGAGTAAACCCTGCACCTTATTCTGCATATTTTAATTTTGATGATTTTATTTTAGTTTCAAACTCCCCTGAATTATTTCTTAAAAAACAAGGAAGGACAGTTATTACAAAACCAATGAAAGGGACGAGAAAAAGGGAAAAAGATTCAATTTTAGATAAAAAAATTAGAGAAGAACTTCTTGAAAGTGAAAAAGATAGAGCAGAACTTATAATGATAGTTGATCTTGAAAGAAATGACCTTGGCAAAATTTGTGAATATGGAACTGTTAAAGTGAAAAAACTTATAAATCTTGAAAAATATAAAACAGTATATCAAACTACTTCAACAATTGAAGGGAAATTGAAAGAAAAAATAGAGTTAAAAGATATAATTAATGCAATATTTCCAGGTGGTTCAATTACAGGAGCTCCAAAAAAGAGAGCAATGGAAATTATTGAAGAACTTGAACCAACAAAAAGAAATTTTTATACAGGAACTCTTGGATATTTTGGTTTTAACCAAAATTTACAATTAAATATACTTATAAGAACTTTGTTAATAAAAAAGAATAAAATCTATTATCCAGTTGGAGGTGGAATTGTTTGGGATAGTGTTCCAGAAAAAGAGTATGAAGAAACAATAATAAAAGCAAAAAATCTATTTTTAACAATTGGTATTGATGAGAATGAAATCAGAAATATTATTGTTTAATGGAAAAAAAGTTAATGAAAAAGAGTTGAATTTTAGTTATTTAAAAAGAGGATTTTTATATGGAGATGGGATTTTTGAAACTATGATATCTTTTGATAAAAAAATTTTTAAATTTCAACAACATTGGAATAGAATGCTTTTTGGAGCGAAAGTTTGTAATTTAAAAGTCCCAAATAAAAAAGTAATAGAAGAGTTGATTTTAGAGAATTTGAAAGAAGGTTTTTGTTATATAAGATTAAATTTGTGGAGGAAGCGCCCAGAAACAATTTCTCCAGAAGAACAAAAAGAAACAAATTTTTTAATAATTATAAGGGACTATAAACCATATCCAGAAAAATTTTATAAAGAAGGAATGATTTGTGGAATAAGTAAAAGAATAAGGAGAAATGAAAAATCTGTAATGTGTAAAATAAAGTCATTAAATTTTCTTGAAAATATAATACTTAAAATTGAAGCAAAAAAGGAAAAATGTGATGATATGATTGTTTTGAATACATCTGGATATATTTCTGAAGGAAGTGTCTCAAATATATTTTTTGTTAAGAATAATATTATTTATACTCCATCTTGTCAATCTGGATGTCTTGAAGGAATAACAAGAAAGATAGTATTTGAAATATGTGAAAGAGAAAATATTAAAATAAAAGAGGGTTGGTTTAAAAATGATTTTTTAAGTGATTGTGATGAAGTTTTTCTTACAAATACTTTAATGGGAATTATGCCTGTCAAAGAAATAAAAGGATATTTTAAATCAAAGAGTTTTAAGGTAAGCCAATATCTTAGAGAAAAATATTTAAAAATATTAAAATTTGGGGAACTTGAAAAACTCACATTTTCTAATAAAAAAGTAGAAAATCAGTTATACAATGAAAAGTAAGAAAGTTAGAAAAATTTTTTAAGATTGAGATATTGAATAAAATTAAGTTTTTTAAAGAAATTTCCTCAATTAGGAAAATGAAAGATTTCTTGAATTTTTTTTGAAAACTTTCGGAGGTATTATTTCCAGATTTTCTTTTTCTGTTTTTTATGAAGTATTGAGTTTAGTTGACATAAAAGAGATAAGTTGTAAAATGAGTATTAAAAGAAGGAGGGAAAGATGAAGATATATTCAATAAGAGAGAAAAATTATGAAGGGAAAAAAGTTTTTTTAAGAGTTGATTTTAATGTCCCTATTAAAAATGGTGTTATTACAGATGATACAAGGATTACATCAACAATTCCAACTATTGATTATTTACTTTCTCATCGTGCTCGTTTAATAATTGCTTCGCATCTTGGAAGACCAGAAGGAAAAGTATCTCCAGAATTTAGTTTGAAACCAGTTGCTGAGAGATTGTCTGAAATTTTGAAAAAAGAAGTTAAATTTGCTCCTGATTGCATTGGAGATGAAGTAAAAAAACTTGTAAATTCATTAAAAGAAGGAGAAATTTTACTTTTGGAAAATTTAAGATTTCATTCAGAAGAAGAAAAGGGAGATGAAAATTTTGCAAAAGAACTTGCATCTTTATGTGATGCTTATGTTAATGATGCTTTCGGAACATGCCATAGAAAACATTCCTCTGTCTATACAATTACAAAGTTTGTAAATGATGTAGCAGCAGGATTTTTGATAGAAAAAGAGGTTTCTGCACTTTCAAAATTACTCATAAATCCTGAAAGACCTTTTCTCTTAATTCTTGGTGGAGCAAAAGTAATTGATAAAATAAATATGTTAAAAAATCTTTTGGATAAAGTTGATACTATTATTACAGGTGGAGTGATGGCTTATACTTTTATTAAAGCGAAAAATTGGGAAGTTGGTGATTCAAAAGTAGAAGAAGAAGCAATTCCAGTTGCAAAGGAAATAATAAAAGAGATAAATAAAAGACATCTTGAATTTCACACTCCACTTGACCATATAATTGCTCAGAAAATATCAGAAGATGCTACTTTTATTGCAACAGAAAGGGGAACAGTTCCTCATGGTTGGATTGGAGTTGATATTGGTCCTCAGGCAATTGAAGAGTATATTGATTGTATTAATAGAGCAAAAACAATATTCTGGAATGGACCAATGGGAATTTATGAGATAGAAAAATTTGCAAAAGGAACAATAGAAATAGCAAAAGCAATTGCTAAAACAAACGCTTTCTCAGTTATAGGTGGAGGAGATTCTGTAGCAATAGTTCAGAAAGCAGGTGTTGCTGATAAAATTTCTCATATTTGTACAGGTGGAGGAGCATCTTTAGAATTTCTTGAAAAAGGAAGTTTACCTGGGATAGATGTTTTGAAAAAAGAATAAGTTTTTAAAAATCCATCTTTAAATCTTAAAATCAAAGGAGAAAAGATGAGAAAATCAATTATAGCTGGAAATTGGAAAATGTATAAAACACCTACAGAATCAATAAATTTTGTTAAAGAATTGGTAAAAAATTTGAAGAATTACAAAGATAGAGATGTTTTAATATGCCCACCTTTTACATCTCTCTACCCTGTCTCAGAAATTTTAAAAAATTCTTCAGTTAAACTTGGTGCTCAAAATGTATTTTTTGAAGATCAAGGAGCATATACAGGAGAAATTTCTCCTTTAATGCTTAAGGATATAGGAGTTGAATATGTTATATGTGGACATTCTGAAAGGAGAAATATTTTTGGAGAAACAGATGAAATTATTAACAAAAAGGTAAAAAAAGTTGTAGAATCAGGGATGAAAGCAATTTTATGTGTAGGAGAAAAACTTGAAGAAAGAGAAAGAGGTGAGACATTTAAAATTATTGAAAATCAGTTAAAAAAATCCCTTGAAAATTTTGATAAAATGCAAGAAATAGTGATTGCATACGAACCTGTATGGGCTATTGGGACTGGAAAAACTGCTTTACCACAACAAGCAGAAGAAGTTCATACTTTCATTCGTGAATTAATATCAAAAATTTATAACAAAGATATTGCAGAAAATTTAATTATTCTCTATGGAGGAAGTGTAAAACCAGAAAATATTGACCAACTTATGAAAGAAAAAAATATAGATGGAGTTCTTGTGG
>JAMWCA010000043.1 GCA_023819545.1 Candidatus Omnitrophota bacterium | reverse complement strand
ACTTCATTGAAAATATCTTTATATCTTTTCTCACTTTTCAAAGAAAACTCTAAAGGAACATTAGTTTCTGTAAATAACATTTTTTCCTCCTTTTTATATCTTATTTTAAAATTTTTGAAAAAAATATCAAAAAAAATTATAATTATGAAAGAAGGATAGAAATGGAAAAATTTATTGTTAGTAGGGATGATAGTATTTATGAGGCATTTCCAGATTTAGTTTTACTTCCCTCTGATAAATTAATATGTGTATTTCTTGAATGTAAACATCATTCTGACAGAAGTTATTCAAGGGTTGTTTTTACGGAGAGTTTTGATAGAGGAAGAACATGGAAACAAAAAAAACCATTATCAGAAATTTCTTCTGGATGGAACTGTCCAAGGATTTCTTTTTTAAGAGATGGTAGAACAATTGTTATATGCGATAAAGGAGCTGGAGAAAAAGAAATTAAAAACAGAAAATTATATATGTGGTATAGTTGGGATGAAGGAAAAAGTTGGAGTGAAAAAATTGAATTGCCTATTCCCGGATTTGTTCCTGATAAGTTGAAGGAACTAAAAAATGGAAGATGGTTAATCGCAAATCAGAGATATAGTGAGAAAGGTTTCCTTGAGCAGATGTTATATATTTCAGATAATAAAGGTAAAAAATGGGAAGGCCCATTTTTCATTGCTTCAAAACAAGGTCTAAATTTATGTGAAGGGTCTATACTTGAATTACCAACAAGTGAACTTGTTTGTTTTATGAGAGAAAATAGTTTTATTGGACTTGATTGTTTCAAGGCAATTTCTTACGATAGCGGTAATACATGGGAAGGACCTTATCCATTTCCAATTCCAGGTTGTCATAGACCTGTAAGTGGGATTTTGAAAAGTGGATATATTTTAATAACACATAGATTTTGTCAAGGAGGGAAAGGATGGCTTGGATGGTGGACACAAAACTTTTTCGCAACATTAACAGATATTGAATCTGCACTTGCAAAGGAAAGGAACAAGGCACATACAAGAATAAAACCAATTGATTATGATAGAAGTAAATATTCAGATACTGGATATTCTGGCTGGATTCAATTTGCTGATGGTGAAATCTATATAGTAAATTATATTGTTGACGATGCACCAAATGGACATATAAGAGGATATTCAATTAGAGAAGAAGAATTTATAATTTGAATTTTATGGATTCACAATTACCTTAACACAATTTGAATTTTTTTCTGGATATTCAAGCGCATCTTTTACTTTATCAATTGGGAAATTTTTACTTATCAAATTTTTAAGATTAATCTTATTTTTATCAATTATCTCTATTGCTCTTTTATAAGTATTTACATATCTAAAAATTCCATAAATCTTCAATTCATCGTTTGTTATTTTTGCTACATTAAGGTTTAAAAAATCAGTCCCAAGTCCAATAAATACAATTCTTCCACCCCTTTTAACCCAGTAGATTGTTTCTTCCATTAAACCTAAAAAACCAGAACATTCAAAAACAACATCCACTTTATCTTTTAATAAATTTTTTATTTTTTTAATTTCTATTTCTTTTGTATCAAATATAAATTCAGCACCAAAACTTTTAGCTAATTCAATTCTCTTGTCATTTTTTTCTATACCATAAACAATTGCACCATAAATTTTAGCAGATAATAACGAAAGAATACCAACTGGTCCAAGTCCTGAAATTATTACATTTTCACCTGGTTTTAAGTTCACTAAATTGCAAGCATGAAGTCCAACAGAAAATGGTTCAATTAAAGTTGCTTCATCAAGAGAAATATTATCCGGTATTTTATAAACAAAATCAGAAGGATGAACAATATATTCACAAAATGTTCCGTTAATAGGAGGAGTTGCAAAAAATTTGACATAAGGACAAAGATTATATCTCCCTTGTTTACAATAATCACATTTTCTACATGGAATCCCTGGTTCTATAGCAACTCTATCACCCTCTTTTAAATCCTTGACCCTTTTGCCAACCTTTTCAATTATTCCTGAACTTTCATGTCCAAGTATCAATGGTTCTTTCACAACAAAATCACCTATTCTACCCTCTTTATAATAATGGATATCAGAACCACATACACCAACACTTCTAATTCTTATCAAAACATCATCTTGATTTTTTATATCTGGTTTTTCTATTTCTCTTATTTCAATATTGTAAGGTTTTATTAAAAATGCTGCCTTCATTTTCCACTCCTTTTTAAAAAATTTAGGTGAAAAATTTTTTCTTCTCAAATCCTCTCTTTGAAATTAAATCTTTCAACTTTTCCCAGTTTCCCAACCTTCTCATATCTTTTTCTTCATTTCTTTCATTTCTTCTGTTATTATTATTTCTCTTTTTTCTGTTTTTAAACTTTCTGGATTGACAAAAGAAAACAAAACAGGATATCTCTTTTCAACAGGTAAAATATCAAATTTTTTATGTGGTTCAATCTGATACCAATATGCAGTTGAAGAATAATCATTTTGTGTGTGATTTCCATGTCCTGACTCAATTGTTACTTTTATTGATTTTTTAAAATGAACTGGATTTGTTAAATGAAAAATATATGATGTCTGATATCCACCTTGTAATTGGCCATCATAAAGATTATGACCAAAAATAGAAAAGTTTTCAAAAATTGAAGAGCCATTAAATAAGAAAGCATTATTCTGCATTCCCCATGCCTGATTAAAATAATCTTCACTACCAGTTCCATGTAAATCTGGTGGCCATTTATATCCATCTACCCAAATCATATCATCTCCTTCTCCCCACCATGTTCCGTGAAAGTTTGTAACTGAAATATTACATCCAATATAATGTCCAACACCTTCTGCATAGAGTATTTCATAATTATTTTTATATGCTATTTCTTCTTTATTTACTATATTTGCTTGTGGTGAATTAACACGAATTTCTGGACCCCAACCAGGAGTAGGATTTTCTCTTTTCCAATTTGCGTGTAAATAGGCAATATTTTCATCAAAATCATCCGGATAAATTTCATAATCAATATAAAAATACTGATTATATGGCTGATTCCCTTGATTTTCTATTTCAATCCTTGCATTTTTTCTAAAGGGCATTGGTAAATAACAATTTAAAGCACATCCTGCACCAAATTTATATGGGTTTGAAGTAGATGCAGTAAAAGGAAGGGAGCAAAATGAATTAACAAGAGAATGCCCCAAACAGAAAAAATCACCAAGAGGAACAAGAATACTTGGATTTTCTTCACCATCCCAGTAAAATTTCAAAATTACCTCTCTGTAAAGAAATAAAGGACCTCCCTGAGTCATCCAAATATGAGTTATGCATCCAGGACCATCAATTTCAGCGAGTAATTTTGTTTGATTAGGTTCTATTGTCCAGTAATCCTTATTTCTTCCTTCAATATCAAAACTGGAAATCCTTTTTGTTTTTGCTTTTTTAATTTTACATATATCAAAAAATAAATTTCCAAAAACCATTTCTCCCCTCCTTCTTTAGATATAATCTTTTAAATTTTGAAATTCAATAGGAATTTCATTTCTATTAATTTCTAACAATTCTCTCCACAATTTTTTTGATTTTTTACTCAATTGATTTATTGGATATGAACACAATGCATTATATAAAATCTTTGGGTCTTTATAATATATAGCATCTCTTTTTTCCATCTTTCAAGAGTATCATTCCAAATACCTACTAAATTTACTGGAACTCTATCAACTTCCTTATAATTCATAAGATTAAAAAATCTATCTTTATTCCCCATAATAGAAAAATTAAAATCCATCAATTCTGAAAAGTCAAATTTTTTTGACATAATATATGAAAATAATAAAATTATTTCAAAGGATGAAGTTATGAAAGATTCAGAAATAAAGAAAACTGATATTTCTGTAGCAACAAGAATTTTAGATAATTTTGATTGAAGAAAAAGGGAGTAAAAATGAAAGTAGCAATAAGTGAAGGAAAGGGTGATATAAATTTAGTAGATATTCCTATACCTGAAATAAATGATTATCAATGTCTATGTAAAACACTTGCCTGTGCAACCTGCTCTGGGACAGATTTAAAGATAATTGATAGAAAAATCTTCTGGTGTAAAAACTATCCTGTTATTCTTGGACATGAAAGTGTTGGAGTTGTTGTTAAAAAAGGTAAGAAAGTGAAATATATCAAAGAGGGAGATATTTTTTAAGAACAACTTGTGTCTATCCAGGAGAAAGATATTATAATTATTTCTCTGCGATTGGAGGATTTTCAGAATATGGAATAATAACTGATCTAAAGGCATTGAAAGAAGAAAATAAAGATGCTAAAATCTCAAGTTATACAATTTATCAACAAAAGATACCTGAAGATTTAAATATTTCACCAGTAGACGCAACAATTTTTATAACTTTAAAAGAAACATCAAGTTTTATTTTCAATATAGGAGCAAAATTTCAAAGTTCAATTTTAATCCTTGGTTCAGGACCTGTGGCAATGGGAATGGTTTATTTTGCAAAATTGATTGGCTGTCAACCTGTTATTGTTGCTGGAAGAAATCAGAAAACATTAAATTATATAGAGAAAATCGGTGCTGACTATATTATTAACACAAGTCAAGAAAGAATTGAACAGATAAAGGAAATAACAGATGGAAAGGAAGTTGATTTTATAATTGATACTACAGGAGATAAAGAGTTTGTTTTGAAAACAATCTCACTATTATCTAAAAATGGCAAAATTGCTCCATATGCGAGTTATGAAGAGGATAATCCATTTAAAGATAATGAAAAAAACAAGAAATTTATATTTACAGGACCATCTGAAGAAAAAACTCATAATTATATATGTGAACTTACAAAGAAAAATATTTTAAAACCACAACTTTTTTATTCCCATGTTTTACCCTTTGAAGAAGTTAAGTATGGATTTAAATTGATAAGAGAAAAACAAGGTTTTAAAGTTGTTTTTAAAATGGAAGGATAATTATGAAAGTTAAAACTTTAATTTTCCCAGAAGTAAATAAATTTGAAATATCAGAATTAACACTTGGTCAAATCGGTAAGGAAGATATAAAAGTAAGGACAATAATTTCTGCAATATCTCCAAAACAGAAAGATGGATTTTAAAAGGGAAACATATAGGGACTAAATTTCCATGTGCACCTGGTTATCAAAGAATAGGAATAGTTGAAGATGTTAGTAAAAATGTAAAAGGTTTTAAAGAAGGAGATATTGTTTATGGAACAGACAATAGATGGAAGGAAAATGTTTATAGTATGTAGGGAGCACATATTTCTTATTCAATTGGTAATCATAAAAATTACTGGTTCATTTCTTCTAAAATTCCTGATCAATTTGAACTTGAAATGATTGTATTTACTCAGCTTTCAAGTGTTGCAACAAGAGGGATAAAAGCACTCAAGGGAAAACCAAAGGGGAAAATAGTTATAATTGGTGCTGGCTTCCTTGGTTTATGCGCCTTTCAACTTTCTCCCACTTTGTCTCATGTTGTATTCCAAAGAGAACTGTTTCGTATCCATTCTCTTTTAAAATTTTTGGTAAATAAGGGATACCTTTTTTTAAAGTAAAACCTCTGTGGGAAAGCCCATAAACACCATTGTTATGTGGCATAAGACCTGAAAACATACTTGCTCTGCTTGGACTACATTGAGGAGCAGAACAGAAATAATTTGTAAAAATTACACCTTCTTCTGCAAGTTTATCTATATTTGGTGTTTTTACTGGTGCTCCATAACAGCCAATATATCTTCCTGTATCATGAGTTATTATATGAAGTATATTTTTTTTAGAAATCTTTTACTCCTTTTTTGGCAACAATACTTTCATATAAATTTATGAATTTGTTTATTGGATATGGAGAGATAAATATATAACCTCTTTGATTGCTTTCATTAAAATTAAGAGAAAGATATGTAGTTTTCCCTTTCCATGTTACTCTATTTGTGCCTGGAATAGATGTATAATTTTTCCCATATTTTTCAATTAATGCTCTTTTTATTCTCTCAAAATTTTCTTTCCCTTTAAATCTAATTAAAATTTCACATAAAACCTCTTCCTTCCAAAAACCATATTCTATACTTTCAACTTTTGTTCCTGCTAAGTTCAAATCTTCATTCTTTTTAGTATAATAAACTACTTTCCCATTCAATTTTGGCAAAGTCCTTGAATACTCTCTTAAATATAAAGAAGAAATTTCCATTCCCCAGAAGTAATTTCTAAAACCTGTTGGTTCTCCTTCTTCAACTTCCCAGAAAGAATAAAGGGATAATGGAATAAAGAATAAACAAAAAATAAAAATCTTTAATTTCATTTTTTACCTCCTTATTTTTCAAAAAAATTATAATCCAATTCTCATTTTTTTCAAAATAAATATTAAGGATGAATTTCTAAAAACCTTCTGTTTTTTACGATTTTATTCCATTTATCTTTTTGATTTCTTAAATGATAATCAAAAAATGAAACAACAAAATTTAACACTTTTTCACCAAAGCCAGTTCCGTGACCAGCATTTTTTACTTTAATTAAAGTAACATCAACTTTATTTCTCCTTAACTTATTATAAAACATTTCGCTTTGAGAATAAGGGACAATATTATCATTTTCACCATGAACAATTAAAAAAGGAGGGCATTTCTTACATTCATAATAGTAAGGACTAACTTTTATTGCTTTTTCAAGATTTTCTTCTATTGGACCTCCAAGAAGTTTTGAAATATAACTATATGGAGAATTTTCATCATCTGATTTTTTTATGTCTATCAAAAAATTTGTTCTTCCAAACCAATCACAAACTGCAGAAACTTTACTTGAATAACCTTTCCATCCACCGCTCTCATTAAAAGTATTGTCATCTGTAACTCCTAATAAACAAACTAAATTACCTCCTGCAGATGAACCCCATACACCAATTTTTTCTGGATCAATATTATATTTCTCTGAATTTGCTCTCAAAAACCTTATTGCGCATTTACAATCTTCAATCTGAGATGGGAAATTTGCTTCATTACTCAATCTATAACTGATACTAACTCCAATATATCCGTTTTCTACAAAAGGCATAAGTTTAGTCCATCCTGATTCTTTATTACCAGCAATCCATCCACCACCATGAATAAAAACAATTACAGGTAATTTTTTATTCACTTCTCCTGAGATTTTTATAATATCAAGTAAAAGATTTCTATTTTTTACCTTTCCGTATATTACATCTTTTATAACCTCAATTTTCTTTCCCATTTAATTTAAATATTTGATTTTAAATTTGCCATCTCAATCGCTGAAAGGGCTGCTTGCCATCCTTTATTTCCTGCTTTTACCCCGGCTCTTTCAATTGCCTGGTCAACACTATCTGCTGTAATAATGCCAAAACAAACAGGTATTTTACCTGAAAAATTTGCTTGTGAAACTGCTCTTGTTATTTGACTTGCAACATACTCAAAATGAGGTGTATCTCCTCTTATCACTGCACCAAGACAAATAATTGCATCGTAGTTTTTACTTTCCGATATTTTTCCAAGGATATAAACCATTTCAACTGTTCCAGGAACCCATACAATGTCAATATTTTCTTCTTCTGCATTATGTCTTTTTAAACAATCAATCGCTCCTTCAAGTAATCTTTTTGTTATAAAATCATTAAATCTACTTACAATTATACAAAATTTTTTACCTTTTGCATCAAGATAACCTTCAATTATTCTCATTTTTCCCCCTTTTTATGTCTCTAAACTTTTTTTACTCCTTGTTATTTGGTATTCAAGATTTGGCTTTCTTTTCTCAATTATTGAAAGAAAGATTTCTACATCTTCTTCAACTTCATAAGAAGAAGTAAAACCAATTGTTATCATATCAATATCCCTTATAGTATTTACAACAAAATTAAGTCCAACAAAAGGAGTAATTCTTCCAGCAGCAAATGGTTTTATTATCATCACTGGCTTTTTTGCTTCATTAATAATTTTATAAATCCACTCAACTTCTATTTGACATAAAAATCCTAATGGATTATAAATTTGTATATATGTTTCCACATCAAGATTTGTATTATCCGCATAAATAACTGTCTCAGGAACATGTGTAGAAAGTCCAGGTATCATTCCATATTCTCTTATTTTTTCCAACCATACTTCAATTCCTTTTAGATTTTTATCTCTTTTATTAACATATGTATCTGTAACAGATGTATGAGGCATACATATTTTTGCTCCTTTTTCTTTTGCCCAATCAACTTCTTCAATCTTCCATGGAGTGCATATGTAAATTATATCTTTACCAGTTTTATCTTTTGCCTTTTCAATACATTTAACAAGAAATTCACCTGGAGGAGCCATAACTGCATCAATTCCATTTTTAACACAAGTTGATAAAATCTCAACAACTCTTTTTTCATCCATTATTTCTCTTATTGTCTTATCTTTTGAGATTGTTTGATGAGAATAACCTAAAAACCAGTTTGAACCACATAAAATTCTTGGAAGAGAAATACCGCCTACATTTGTCCTTGGCATTTTATTCATTTTCTTTGTCCATTTTTATTAAATGACCAAGTTTTTCTTTTTTTGTTTTTAAATATTTTTCTGTATATATATCTGGTTCTATTTCTATTGGGACTCTTTCAATAACTTCAATTCCATAACCAGAAATTCCAACTATCTTTCTTGGATTATTTGTTAAAAGTCGTATTCTTGTTAAACCAAGGTCAACAAGAATCTGTGCTCCAATCCCATAATCTCTTAAATCCGGGGGAAATCCAAGTTTTATATTTGCATCAACTGTATCAAGTTTTTCTTCATCCTGGATTTTATATGCCTTTATTTTATTTACAAGTCCTATGCCTCTACCCTCTTGTGGTAAATAAATTAAAACACCCCTTTTTTCCTTTTCAATCATAGAAAGTGCTTTTTGAAGTTGTTTCCCACAATCACATCTTTTTGAATGAAAAATATCTCCTGTTATACATTGAGAATGAACTCTTACAAGTATACTATCTTTTTCATCTTTAAGTTTTAATTCTCCTTTAACAAGTGCAATGTGATAATTATTTTCAATTTTATCTCTATAAAGAATTAATTTAAAATCACCAAATTCCGTAGGAAGAAATGTTTCTACAATTCTTTCTACAAGTTTTTCTCTTTTTCTTCTATATTCTATCAAATCTTTAATAGATACAATTTTTAAATTATGTTTTTTTGCAAATTCAATAAGTTCTGGCAATCTTGCCATTGTTCCATCATCTTTCATAATTTCACAAATAACCGCAGAAGGATAAAGTCCTGCAATTTTAGCAAGGTCAACGCCTGCTTCAGTATGACCAGCCCTTACAAGAACTCCTCCTTCTTTTGCTCTAATTGGGAAAATATGTCCTGGTTTTGCAAAATCAGTCGGTTTTGCATTTTTATCTATTAAAAGTTTTATTGTAAATGCTCTATCATAAGCAGAAATACCTGTTGTCACTCCATAAGCTGCATCCACACTTACAGTAAAGTCAGTCCTATGCAAAGCAGTATTCTCTTCAACCATTGGTGTTAAATTTAGTTCTTTTATCCTTTCAGGTAAAAGAGCAACACATATAAGACCTCTTGCTTCTTTTGCCATAAAATTTATTATTTCAGGAGTAACTTTTTCAG
>JAMWCA010000042.1 GCA_023819545.1 Candidatus Omnitrophota bacterium | reverse complement strand
ACATCTCTTTCATAACTATATCTGTATCTCTACCAATCCCTTTTTCAAATAAATATTTACTTTCTAAAATAGGAACCCTTATTTCTTTAAAACCAAATAATTCACTTATCTCAATAAATTTCTGTTCAACTTTTCTCCAAATATCAATTTCTTCTGGCAAAATATCTCTCATTCCTCTTAACTTAACAAAAAATCCCATTTTATTTACCCTTCTTATTGAAATTTTATAATAAATTTACCATTTATTTCTAAAATTGACAAAGATTTTTTTTTATAATATAATTTAAAACTAAAAAAGAAGGAGAAAAAAATGCTTGAAAGTGAAATTAAAAAAGAAATAATGAAAAAATTTGGTAGACATGAAAAGGATACTGGTTCTCCAGAAGTTCAAATCGCTCTTCTTACAAAAAGAATAGAATTATTGAATGAACATTTTAAAAAACACAAAAAAGATTTTAATTCAAGAAGAGGATTTTTAAAATTGATAGGAAGGAGGAGGAAATTATTAAGATACCTCCAACAAATAGACCCTGAAAGATACTTTAAAATAATAAATGAGCTGAACTTAAGAAAGTAAAGATGAAAAAAATCGTCATCTCTTCTGGAGAAAAAAATATAGAAATAGAGATAAACGCTGTTGCAAAACAAAGTAGCGGTTCTTCTCTTGTTAGATGTGGAGATACAATTGTTCTTACAACTTGTGTTCAGGGTGAAGAAAAACAAGACAGTGATTTTTTTCCATTAATTTGTGATTATAGAGAACAGACATCAGCCGCTGGAAAAATCCCTGGTGGATTTTTTAAAAGAGAGGGCAAACCATCTGAAAGAGAAATTCTTATAAGCAGATTAATTGATAGGTCAATAAGACCTATTTTCCCAGACCACTTTTACAAAGAAATACAAGTTATCTCTCTTGTTCTTTCAGCAGACCAGGAAAATGAACCTGATATTCTTTCAATAATTGGTGCATCTACTTCTTTACTCTCTTCTTCAATCCCTTTTTCTATTCCAATCGGTTGTGTAAGAGTTGTAAAAAGAAATGGGAAATTTTTAATAAATCCTAATATTACAGATATCCAGGAAAGCGAATTGAATTTAGTAATTTCAGCAACAGAAAATTCTATTATAATGCTTGAAGGGATAGGCAAGGAAATATCAGAAGATGTTTTTTTATCAGCAATAGAATTTGGGTGGAATGAAATTAAAAAAATGATTAATATTTTGAAAGAAATAGTAAATCCAGAAAAAGAAAAAGTAGAATTCAATTTTGAAAAAGAAATTTTTGAAAAAATTACTGAATATATTAGAAAAAACCTACCGAATGCATATAATTATCCAGAAAAACAAAAAAGGAAAGAATTTTATACGCATATTAAAGAAGCATTTCTTGTTCAATTTGAAGAAGAGGAAAAGAAAAAAGAAGTTGAAAAAATCTATGAATATGTTTTTGAGAAAGAAGTTAGAAATTTAATCTTAAATTCTAAAAAACGTCTTGATGGAAGAGCACTAAAAGAAATAAGGCCAATTGAATGTAAAATTGGACTCCTACCAAGAAATCATGGTTCTGCTTTATTCACAAGAGGTCAAACGCAATGTCTTGCATCGGTTACTCTTGGCACAAGTATGGATCAACAAATAGTTGATGGTTTATATGAAGAAACAACGAAAAGATTTATGGTTCATTATAACTTCCCTCCATTTTGTGTTGGAGAGGTCTCTCAATTAAAAGCACCTTCTCGCAGAGAAATTGGACATGGTAATTTAGTAGAAAGAGCCCTTTTACCAATAATTCCATCTGAAAAAATTTTCCCTTATACAATAAGAATAGTAGCAAATATTCTTGAATCAAATGGTTCCTCTTCAATGGCAACTGCCTGTGCTGGAAGTTTATCTCTTATGGATGCTGGTGTCCCTATTGAAAAGCATGTTGGAGGTGTATCTGTTGGTTTGATTAAAGAAGGAAGTCAATATATTATACTAACAGATATTCAAGGAGAAGAAGACCATTACGGAGATATGGATTTAAAAATAGCAGGAACTTTAGATGGAATAACTGGTTTTCAGATGGATGTTAAAACAACAGACCTCACTTTAGAAATTTTAGAAAAGGCAATTTATCAATCAAAAGAAGCAAGGAAAGAAATACTTGATAAAATGTATAGCACAATCTCATCTCCAAAAAGTTCTCTTTCTCCTTATGCTCCAAAAATCTTAACAATAAAAATCAATCCTGAAAAAGTTGGACTTGTAATTGGTTCAGGAGGAAAAACAATTAAAAAAATTATAGATGAAACAGGTGTCAAAATAGACATATTAGAAGAAGGAGAAATAAGAATATATTCAAATGATTTAGAAGCATGCAAAAAAGCAGCAAGTGAAATTAATAAAATTGCAGAAGAACCTGAAATTGGACAAATATATGAAGGAGTAGTTACAAAAATATTCCCATTTGGTGCAATTGTTAGATTTCTCCCTTCACAGGAAGGACTTATTCATATTTCTGAACTTGCTCCTTATAGAATAAAAAGAGTTGAAGATGTAGTTAAAGTTGGTTCTACAGTAAAAGTAAAAGTAATAGGTAAAGATGAGCAAGGAAGAGTTCTTTTAAGCAAAAAACAAATAGAAGAAAATTATAAAAAGGGAGATAAAGATGAGCAAAGCAATAAAAGTAAATAAAGAAATTTCTTCTCAAATAAAAGACGTAGTAATTGGTGTATTTGCTCCTTGTGATCCAAGAATTGACGAACAATCAAGACAAAGAGTAAAAAATATAATTGAAATGTCAGCAAATATTATTGCTCAAAATGTTAAATTACCAGATGGTTCCCCTTGTAAAGTAGTTTACAGTGATATTTTAATAGATGGAGAAAAACAGGCAGATATTGTTGCAAGGCAATTTGAAAATCAAAAAGTAAATATACTTGTTGGAGTTCCTGACACATGGGCTTTTCCACAATTAACTCTTATATCCTTCTTACAGCAATTTCCTTCAGACACTCCTATTAATCTAACCTGTGGAAATAGTGGTCCAAAACCAGGTGTTGTATATACTCATGCTTGCAGTGGAGCAATTTCCCAATATGGTAAATTAATTCATATAATTGTTGGCAATTGGCCAGATACAGGGTTAAATCCAGTTATGAGTAACGAAACAGCAAAACAACTTATTGATTGGTGTTATGCAGCAATTACCTATGTTGGACTTAAAGGAAGAAGGGTAGTCATTTTTGGACATGACTCAATGGGTATGGAAACTGCTCTTGCACATATAATTCCAACAAGAAAGATTTTTGGAATAGAAATAACTCGTCTTGATATGAAACTTCTTGCAGATATGCTTAATAAAAAAGCGTATAATAAAAATGAACTTAAAGAATTAAGAAACTGGCTTGAGAAAAATTCAGGAGGCATTGAACTTCGCAATGAGGAAGATAGTGAAAGATTAAACCAATCACTCGCAATGTATCTTATAGTAAGAGATATTATGAAAGATTTAAATGCTGTTGGTGGTGGTTTTATGAGTCAACTTGAATGGGGTTCAGACAAAAGAGGAATCCCTTTGCCTGTTGCTGATATAATGGAATCAATCTTTAATTCTACGTTTGACCACAATGGAAAAAAAACACCACTTCCATATGCAACAGAGGCAGATGTTCAAGGACTCCTGACTATGCTTTTCTTTACCTATCTTTCTGGAGGTGCTCCACCTTTATTTATGGATTTTAGAAAAGTTTGGGAAAGTTGGGAAATAAAGGAACTTGCTAATAAAATTGGTGTTAAAATAAAAGAAGATGAAATATGGGCAGTGAAAGGTTTTGTGGACGGAGACAATTCTGGAAGTGCATCTTTTGACTGGGCAGGATATCCTGGAGAACAGCCAGAAAAGATAATGAAAAGGATTAAATTTCCTCTTGCTGATGAGTTCTATTTCCCAGGACTTGGTAATTCTGTAACTTTTGTCTCTCCTGGTGGAATTAAAGGTATTGCTGGGCGGCTTGCTTACACTTCTTTAAATAACATATTTTCTCTAATATGGGACGAAGCCGAAACAATTGAATTACCGGAAAAATTACAAGAAGCTGTATGCAAAACATCAACATATACATGGCCTCACACTTTTGTAGTCCCTAAATATGCAAGTATGTTAGAGTATAAACAATATGCACCAGCAAACCATTTTCATATGGTCTGGAACTTATCTGTTGCACGACTTGAATACTGGATGGATTTAGCAAATGTTCTATCCGTTACTCCATGGAAAGATAGACCTAAATTCATTGAAAATCTTGATAGACCATTACCTTTACTTTATTTAATAAATGGAGGAGAAACAGAAACAAAATTAAAATTGGCGCAAAAATTTTAGAAAGGAGGAAAAAAAATGAAAAAATTAAGGATAGGAGTTATAGGTGTTGGTGGTATGGGTTCTGCCCATTGTAATAGTGTAAAAAATTTAGAAGAAACAGAACTTGTTTTTGTTTGTGATAATGATGAAAATGTTGCAAAAAAGAAAGGAGAAGAACACGGAGTTAAATATTTTACTAATTATAAAGAAGCAATAAAAAGTGGATTAGCAGAAGGAGTAATTATTGCAACTCCCCACTGGTTTCATCCTGAAATAGCAATATTTGCTTTTGAAAATGGACTACATGTTTTAAGTGAAAAACCGATTGCTGTTAGAGTTTCAGATGCAGATAAGATGATAGAAGCAGCAAAAAATTCAGGAAAAATATTTACAATTATGTTTCAAAAAAGAGCAGAGCCACTTTTTAGAAAAGCAACTGAAATAATTAAAAGTGGTGCACTTGGTGAAATTCATAAGACAGTTTGTATTGACCCTTGGTATAGAACACAAGCATATTATAATAGTGGTGGATGGAGGGCAACATGGGTTGGAGAAGGAGGAGGTGTCTTAATAAATCAGGCACCTCATACAATTGATTTATTTACTTTTCTTGGAGGTCTGCCAAAAAAAGTTTTTGCAAAAACAAGAACAAAAATGCATGATATAGAAGTAGAAGATGAAGTAAGTGCTCTTTTAGAATATGAAAATGGTGCATGGGGCTATTATTATACTTCAACTTGTGAACCAGTCGGACCTTTACACATGGAATTTACAGGAAACAAAGGAAAACTTGTAATTAGAGGCAATTCCCTTACTTTTTATTCTTTTGAATATCCATTAGATGAATCAATTGTAAAAATAGAAAATATGTGGGGCTCCTTAAGATATACAGAAGAAAAAATTGAAATAACATCAAACATTCAAACAGGTCATGCAGCAATAATAAGGAATTTTGCAAGAGCAGTCCTTTATGGAGAAAAACTTATTGTAAATGGACAAGAAGGATTAAATAGTGTTGAATTTATAAATGCTTGTATACTTTCAGGTAAAAAAGAAAAACCTGTGGAAATTCCAGTTGATAGAAAAGAGTATGACCAACTAATGGAACAACTTAAAAAATCATCAAAACCCAAAAAAGTTGTTAAAGAGGAAAGAATAACAGACCCGTCTTTTACAAAGAAATAAAAATTAATTTTTAAAAGGAGAATAAAATGTCAGATAAAAAAAAGATTTTAATTTTTGTTGGCGAAAAACCTTATCATCCATCAAATCAACTTGCTGAAATAATTAAAGTTCAACTTAAAGATTATGAAATATTAATTGAAAAAGAGAAAAATGTTTTTGGTAAAGATATAATTTTTAATTATGACAGTATTCTAATATACGCTGACAATACTGATTTTGATGAAAAACAAGAGGAAAATATAATTAAATATGTTAAAAATGGTGGTGGTTTGGTTGGAATACATTCAACAGGTGCATATTTTAAAAAAAATAAAAAATTTAAAGAAATGCTTGGTTGTGAATTTATTGGACATAGTCCTGTCTTTCCTTTTGAATTAAAATCAACTTCTTCACACTACATAAATAGAAGAATCCCTTCAAAAATTATTGATGATGAATTTTATTTTTTAAATCTTTCTCAAGATGCAGAAATTTTATTTAATGGATATTGGCAAGGAAAATTACTTCCTCTTGGATATACAAGAAATTATGGAAACGGAAGGATTTTCTATTTTGCACCTTGTCATAGTTTAAATGTCATGGAAAATAAAGATATTATTAAAACTATTAAAAGAGCTATTATTTGGACGGCAAAAGAAGAGAAAAAGGAAAAAGAAATAAAATGTGGAATAATTGGATATGGACCTGCTTTCAACATGGGGAAACACCATGCTGATTTAATAAATTCAACTTATGGAATGAAAGTAATTGCTTTCTTTGACTTAAATAAAGAGAGAATGGAACAAGCAAAAAAGGACTTCCCTGAAAGTAAAACTTATACCGATTTAAAAGAATTTCTAAAAGATGAAGAAATAGAACTTGCAATTATTGTTACTCCACATAATACTCATAAAGACCTTGCAATTTCTTGTTTAAATTCAGGAAAAAATGTAATTGTTGAAAAACCAATGTGTATAAAACTAAAAGAAGCAGATGAAATGATTGAAACAGCAAATAAAAAAGGACTAATGCTTTCTGTTTTTCATAACAGAAGATGGGACGGTGACTTTCTTGCAATAGAAAAAATAGTTAAGTCCGAAGAAATAGGGAAAATTTTTAATGTTGAGATTTTTATGGGTGGATATGGAATGCCAAAAGAATGGTGGAGAAGTGAAAAAGAAATTTCAGGAGGGATTTTTTATGACTGGGGAGCACATTTCCTATATTGGCTTTTAACACTAATTCCTTCAAAAATTAAAAATGTTTATGGAGTTGTCCAGAAAAGAAAATGGTTTAATTTTTCAAATGAAGATGAAGTAAAATCAATTGTAACTTTTGAAAATGGAGAAGTTGCAGATATTCAATCTTCTTCAATCGCATCAATTCCAAAACCAAGATGGAGAATTCTTGGTGAAAAAGGAGGAATTATTCAAACTGATATTATAAAAGTTTATAAATATGAAGATGGTTTAACTGAAAAAATCATTCCTCCAATGCAAACCGAATGGTATAGGTTTTACAATAACATTGCAGACCATTTGATTTTCGGTGAAGAATTAGAAATTGATATTTATAAAGCAAGAAATGTTATAGGAATAATTGATAAAACTCTTGAATCAGCAGAAAAGGGGAAACTAATTGAATTTAACCCTTGACAACCTTTTCAAGAATTCTATTTAACAACTCTTCTTCATCAGGTATATTTTTAATATTGAAATTTACATTTCGGAAAGCATCTATGAAAACTCTAATTAAAGTATTTTTAGTTATTCTTTCCTTTCTGTATTGAGGTTCTCTATTTCTATGTATATCTCTTATAAGTTTTTCAAGAAACTCAAGTTGGTCTTCTCTTAATAATGTGGTAAGGCGAACTTCAAATGTCTTAAATTTTGGTATTTCTTTAACTTCTCTCTTTTCTTCCTTTTTCTGTATAACTTCTGTTTTCTGTTCCTGTTCTTCTTTCACTGTTGAACTTATCCAACTTAAAGGGTCTTTACCAAGTCCACCTTTTCTCATACACTTTTCTCCTGTTTTACAATTTCTCTTACTAATTTTTTGTAATCCTCGGCACCATAAGAATTTTTATCAAAATCACCTATTGGTTTACCATAACTTGGTGCTTCTGCAAGACGGACGTTTTCCCTAATTCTTGTTTTAAAAACTTTTTCTTTAAAGTATTCTTCAACTTTTTTTTCTACATCTTTGCATATATTTTTCCTTTTATCATACATAGTGATTATTATTCCTGTTATTTCAAGAACTGGATTAATTCTTTCTTTGACTATCTTTATTGTCTGGAAAAGTTTGGTAAGTCCCTCAAGAGCAAAAAATTCTGCCTGTATTGGAATAAAAACCTCTCTTGCAGTTGTTAAGGCATTTAAAGTAAGTAAACCAAGAGAAGGAGGGCAATCCATAATTATATAGTCATATTTTACATTATTTTTCTTGAGAATTTCTCTTAAAATTATTTCTCTTCCAACTTCATTAACAAGTTCAATTTCAGCACTTGCAAGGTCAATTTTAGAAGGAATTAAATATAAATTCTTATAAGAAGTTGGCTTTAAAACATCTGAAAATGGTGTTTGATTAACAAGCAAATCATAAAGCGACTTTTTTATCTCTGGTGGTTCAAAACCAAGATGAATTGTAGTATGAGATTGAGGGTCAAGGTCAATAAGTAAAACTTTTTTCCCTATCTCTGCAAGAAAATATCCAACATTGACTACTGTTGTTGTTTTTCCAGACCCACCCTTTTGATTAATTACTGCTATCTTTCTCATTTTTAACTTCCTAACTTCATAATTTAATATATTTCTTTAAAATTGTCAAATAAAAATGATAAAATATTTATACAATGGAAATAAAAGGAACTACAAAAGTTACAGGTGTTTTCGGTTATCCTGTGAGCCATTCTCTATCTCCTGTTTTTCAAAATTCTGCTTTTAAATATCTTGGACTTGATTATGTTTATATCCCATTTGAAGTAAAACCACAAGATTTAAAAGAAGCAGTAAAAGCAATAAAAATTTTTCACTGGATAGGAGTAAATGTAACTATCCCTCATAAAAAACAAGTTATTAAATATTTAGATGAACTTGATGAAAACTCAAAAATTCTTAAAGTCGTAAATACAATCCATAATACAGATGGAAAACTTAAAGGATATACTACAGATGGAGAGGGTTTTTTAAGGTCATTGAAAGAAGATGGTAAATTTAAACCAGAAGGGAAAAATGTTTTTATTTTAGGAGCAGGTGGAAGTTCCTATGCAATATGTGGTGCTTTAATAAATGAAAAGGTAAATTCAATTTTTATAACAAATAGAACACTTGAAAATGCAAAAAAACTAAAGAAAAATTTGGTAGAAAAACTGAAATTTAAAAACATAGAAATTATTGAATTTGAAAAGAGAAATGATAAAAAAATATGGCAGAATATTGACCTTTTAATCAATACTACTTCTGTTGGAATGAAAGAAAATGACCCTTTATTGATAGAAAAAGAAAATATTGAAATGGTAAAGTTTGTTTATGACATTGTGTATAATAGAAAAACTGAATTATTAAAAACAGCAGAAAATTTAAAAATTCCATATCTTGATGGTATATCAATGCTTGTATATCAAGGAGCGATATCATTTGAAATTTGGACAGGAAAAAAAGCACCTGTTGATATAATGAAAAAAGCACTTTATGAAAAAATTTAATTCTAAACCACAGGGTCAAATTATAAAATAAAATTTTGTTTTATCTCAAAAAAAGTTTAAAATATACAAAACAAATTAAACAAAATGGACCAGATAAAAGAAAAAATTATTGAATTGGCAGGAAATATAGGTGAAGGACTTGGTTTAAATAGAACAGTTTGTCAGATTTATGCACTTTTATATATGAATTCTGAACCACTTTCTCCAGGGCAAATAACAAAAGAACTCGGAATAAGTAAAGCAAATGTTAGTTTAAACTTAAAAAAACTTGAAGAATGGAACGCAGTAGAAAAAGTTTGGAAAAGAGGTCATACGCGAGCATTATACAAAGCAAACGAAGATATAGAAGAAATAATTATAAACAAACTACAGTTAGGAATTCAAAAGAGAATAAATGAAATAAAAAAATATCTGAGAGATTTAAATCTAAGCATCAATAAAAAGAATAT
>JAMWCA010000041.1 GCA_023819545.1 Candidatus Omnitrophota bacterium | reverse complement strand
CCTCTAAACAAAAATAAAGACACGATTTCTCCATGAGAAAGGATTGATATAAAGTAAACCCCTAAAAAAAGGAAAATAAATGGAATTACAAGGTATCCTAAAATTAAAATAAATAAATTTATTCCTTTTATTAGAAATGTTTGGATATTTTCATCCCATTTAAGTTTTTTCTTTTCAAGCAATATCCCCAATCTTAGTTTCTCAGAAATATAACCCAAGGAAATAAAGTTAATTATAGGGAAAAACATTAAAACTCCGCCTATAAGTAAGTCAAAAAGATTTTTTTTAAGGATGGGTTGTTTAAATGACTCAATTATTTTCTCTCTCATATTTTTCTATAATTTCTTTCATCTCCTTAACTGCTTGATATATACCGACATAAATAGATCTGCAAATTATACTATAGCCAATATTCAATTCATCTATTCCTTTAATTTTACAGATTTTTTTAACATTTTTATAATCAAGACCATGACCAGCATTAACTCTTAGGCCAATTGAAATAGAATATTCAGTTGCTTTAATTATTTTGTTCAATTCTTCATAGATTTTCTCTTCATTTTCTGCATCTGCATATCTTCCTGTATGAATTTCTATAAAATCAGCCCCTACTCTCTTACTTTCTTCAACCTGAGCAAAATCTGGTTCAATAAATAAACTTACTTTTATTCCATTATCCTGAAACCTTTTAATATTTTCTTTTATTTTTTCTGAAAATTTTATCACATCAAGTCCTCCTTCAGTTGTTAATTCTTCTCTTTTCTCTGGAACTAAAGTTACCTGGTCTGGTTTTATATCAAGTGCAATTTTAATAATATCTTCAGAAAGTGCCATTTCAAGATTAAACTTTGTTTTAACAATCTTTCTTAGTAAATAAACATCCCTTTCTTGTATATGTCTTCTATCTTCTCTTAAATGACAAACTATAGAATCACATCCTGCAAGTTCTGATAAAATTGCTGCCTCAACTGGGTCAGGATATTTTCCTCTTCTCGCTTGTCTTAAGGTAGCAACATGGTCTATATTCACGCCTAATTTCATATTTTTTCCCCTTTAAGTTTAATTATACTCTTTCCAAAATATCCTTCACTATTATAGAATTGGCAAGTATGTATCTATTTCATATTCAAAAACTCTTTTTCTATATTCATCCCATTCAATTTTTTTAGCAATTAATAAATTTGTATATATATGTTCTCCAAGCGTTTCTTTCAATAGTTCACTTTTTTCTGCTATTTCTATTGCTTCTATTAAACTTCCAGGTAAAACATCAAGGTCTAATTTTTTTCTATCTTCTTCTGTTAAATGGTAAACATCCATTTCAAGTGGCTCAGGTAAATCGTAATTATTTTCTATTCCTTTCAGTCCTGCTCTTAACATACAGGCAAAAGCAAGATATGGATTACAAGCAGGGTCAGGTGAACGAAATTCTATTCTTGTTGATTTTTCTTTTCCAGGTCTATACATAGGAACTCTTATTAAAGTGCTTCTATTTCTTCTTGCCCAACATATATATACAGGTGCTTCATACCCTGGAACAAGTCGTTTATAAGAATTTACCCATTGATTACAAATAAAAGTTATTTCCTTTGAATGTTTTAAAAGTCCTGCTATATATTTCTTAGCAATATCGCTTAAATAAAATTCATCTTTGGGGTCAAAAAAAACATTTTTATCTCCTATAAATAAAGATTGATGTGTATGCATTCCGCTACCACAAACTCCGTATATTGGTTTTGGCATAAATGTTAAATAAAGCCCATGTTTTGCTGCTATTTCTTTTGCTATCATTCTATAAAACATAACTATATCTGCCATTGTCAAAGCATCAGTATATCTTAAATCAATTTCATATTGGCTTGGTGCTACTTCATGATGAGCATATTCAACTTTAATACCCATTTGCTCTAATGCCAAAATTATTTCTCTTCTTACTTCATTTCCAGCATCAAGAGTTGTTACATCAAAATATCCACCTTCGTCAAGTATTTCTGTAGATTTTTCATTTTTAAAAATAAAAAATTCAAGTTCAGGACCAACATAAAACCTAAATTCATTTTGCTCTGCATACTTCAGATTTTTCTTTAATATATATCTTGAATCACCTTCATATGGTGTTCTATCTGGATTTAGGATATCACATATCATTGCTGCTTCTATTTTTTCTTGTGGTCCATAAGGTAAAATTGTAAAGGTTGAAGGGTCTGGTAAAACAATCATATCAGATTCATCAATTCTTGCAAAACCTTTTATTGAAGAACCGTCAAATCCCATACCATCTTCAAGTGCTCTTTCAAGTTCATCAATATAAACTGAAAAACCTTTCATCTGTCCGACAATATCTGAAAAAAATAATCTTATAAATTTCACATTTTTTTCTTTACAAATTTTTAAAACATCTTCCTTTTTAAATTCCTTTTTCATTTTTTCCCCTTTTTATTTTTAAAAAAATTCTATCATATAAATTTAACCAGTCAAATTTCATATTTTTAGGATATTTAATCCGTTAAAATAGAAGAAATTAAATTTTAGGATAAGCAATATTCTTATTCCCATTCAATTGTTGCCGGTGGTTTTGAAGTTATATCATATACAACTCTATTTACTCCTTTGACTTCATTTACAATTCTATTTGATATTCTTTCAATTATTTTATAAGGAATTTTTGCCCAGTCAGCAGTCATTCCGTCTTTACTCTTTACTATTCGTATAGCAATCACATTTTCATATGTCCTTTTATCTCCCATAATGCCTACACTTTTTATTGGTAATAATACCGCAAATGCCTGCCAAACTTTGTTATAAAATCCTGCTTTTTTAATTTCTTGTTCAACAATAATATCAGCATTTTTTAATATTTCAAGTCGCTGGTCTGTTATACCACTGATAATTCTTACAGCAAGTCCAGGTCCTGGAAATGGATGCCTTTTTATTATAAAATCAGGTAGATTTAATTTTTTTGCAATTTTTCTTACCTCATCTTTAAAAAGAAATTTAAATGGTTCAATAAGTTTAAATTTCATTTTTTCTGGAAGCCCTCCAACATTATGATGTGTCTTTATCTTTGCTGAAGGACCTTTAAAAGGAGACATACTCTCTATAACATCAGGATATAATGTCCCTTGTGCAAGAAATTCAGCACCAAATTTCTCACCTTGTTTTTCAAATATTTCTATAAATGTATTACCTATAATTTTTCTTTTTTCTTCTGGGTCTTCAATTTTTTTTAATCTTTTCAGAAATATTTCTGCTGCGTCTATATACATAAAATTAACTTTTTCTTTAAAAAAATTTATTATTTCTTCTGGTTCATTTTTCCTTAAAAGTCCATTGTTTACAAATATACTTAAAGAATTCTTACCACAAACCTGATTTAAAATTAGAGATAAAACAGAAGAATCAACACCTCCACTTAAAGCACATATGACCTTTTTATTATTCACATTTTCTTCAATTTCTTTTTTAATTTTTTGAATTATAGAACCAGGACGCCAGTTAACTTCTAAATTACATATATTAAATAAAAAATTCTTCAATATTTGCTTCCCTTGTTCCGTGTGTATAACCTCTGGATGAAATTGAACTCCGTAAATTTTTTTATTTAAATCTCTGAGAGCACCTATTTTAATTTTTTCTGTCTTTCCTATTGTTTTAAATTTTTTAGGTAATTTAATCACATAATCCCAATGGCTCATCCAAACTATAGTTCTATCTTTTAATCCCTTAAAAATTTCTTCATTAGTATCAGGATAAAAAACTGTTTTTCCATATTCCCTTATATTGCCATGAACAACTTTACCTCCAAAATACTTTGCTATAAGTTGCATTCCATAACAAATCCCTAAAAGGTAAAATTCATTACTTTTAAAAATTCTTTTATCAAAATCAAAATCCTTTTCAGATACATGCCCTGGACCTCCTGAAAGAATTAAAACTTTTACATTTCTATTTTTTAAATCTTCATATTTTGTTGATAGAGGAAAAATCTCGCAATAAATGCCTAATTCTCTAATTCTTCGTGCTATAAGTTGTGTATATTGTGAACCAAAATCAATTATTGCAACCATCTTTTTCTTTTATCAACTTATAATATTCTTTGATTTCTCTCACATTTATTCCTGTCTGTTTTAGTTTTTTTATTGCGAATAATGTTGCTTTTGCTCCAGGGATTGTTGTGATAAGTGGTATGCCTCTTTGAACAGCAATTGTCCTGATTGAAATAATATCTTTTTTGGGTTTTTTCCCAGAAGGAGTATTTATTATTAGCGAAATTTCATTATTTATTACATAATCCAATATATTTGGTCTACCTTCATAAATCTTTGGAATTATTTTTACTGGAATGCCATTTTTTTCTAAAAATTTACCTGTTCCTGAACTTGCAAGAATTTCAAAATTTAGTTCTTTAAGTTGTTTTGCTATAGGGACAATATAAGGTTTATCTTTATCTTTTACACTTATAAATACTTTCCCAGATAGTGGTAAATTCTGTCCTGCTGCAATTTGACTTTTTGCATATGCAATTTCAAAACTTTCATCTATTCCCATTACTTCTCCTGTTGATTTCATTTCAGGTCCAAGCACTGCATCAACATTACCAAATCTATTAAAAGGGAAAACTGATTCTTTTACAGCATAATAATTTATATCAATTTCTTTCTCAAATTTAAGGTCTTTTAAAGTTTTTCCAATCATAATCTTGGTCGCAAATTTTGCAAGAGGAACTCCAATCACTTTACTTACAAATGGAATTGTTCTTGATGCTCTTGGATTTACTTCCAAAACATAAACCTTTTCATCTTTTATAGCATATTGAATATTTATTAATCCCTTTATTTTCAATGATAAAGCCAACTTTTTAGTCGCCTCTTTAATCTCTTCAACTATTTCTTTTTTCAAACTATATGGTGGTAAAACCATAGCACTATCTCCTGAATGTATTCCTGCTTCCTCAATATGTTCCATTACTCCTCCAATCACACATAAATTCCCATCACTTATTGCATCTACATCTACTTCTATTGCATCTTCAAGAAATTTATCTATTAAAACTGGATGTTCAGGCGAAACTTCAACTGCCTTCTCAATATATTCTTTCAAAGATTCCTCATCATAAACAATTTCCATAGCTCTTCCACCAAGCACATATGAAGGTCTTACAAGAACTGGATAACCAAGTTGATTTGCTATTTTATTTGCTTGTTGATAAGTAAAGGCAGTTCCATTTGGTGGTTGATTTAATTTTAATCTATATATAAGTTCACTAAATTTCTCTCTATCTTCAGCAATATCAATCGCTACTGGGTCTGTACCAAGAATTTTTACTCCAGCATTTTTAAGTGGAAGAGCAAGTTTTAAAGGTGTTTGTCCACCAAATTGTAAGATTACACCAATTGGATTTTCTTTCTCTATTATATTCATAACATCTTCAAATGTAAGTGGTTCAAAATAAAGCCGTGTTGATGTATCATAGTCAGTACTTACTGTTTCAGGGTTACAGTTTATCATTATACTTTCATATCCTTCCTCTCTTAATGCAAAAGATGCGTGAACACAACAGTAGTCAAATTCTATACCCTGACCTATTCTATTTGGTCCTCCTCCAAGGATAACAACTCTTTTATTCATTTATTTCTATTATTTCTGGTTTTTCATAAGTTGAATAATAATAAGGAGTATAAGCAATAAATTCACCTGCACAAGTATCAACACATTTATAATCTACTTCAATCTTATACTTTTTCCTTAAATTTCTTATTTCTTTTTCACTCTTACCTACTAATTTGCCTATCTGCTTATCAGAAAATCCAAACTCTTTTGCTTTTTTCATTATTTGATAATCAATCTCTCTATCTTTATATTTTTCAATTTCTTTTTCTAATTTAACAATTTCTTCAATATTTGCAAGAAACCATCTGTCTATCTTAGTGAGATTAAAAATTTCATCAATTGTTTTCCCTGCTTTAAAACCTTTTTTAATATAAAAAAGTCTGTATGGATTTGGAATTCTTAATCCTTCTTCTAACTCCATTTTTAATTCTATATCTTCAAGTCCATAAAAATTTTCTTCCAAACTTCTTAATGCTTTCTGTAATGCCTCTTTAAAAGTTCTGCCAATCGCCATTACTTCACCAATTGACTTCATAGATGTTGTTAAAAATGGTATAGAACCTGGAAATTTTTCAAAATTAAATTTTGGTATTTTTACTACACAATAATCAATTGTTGGTTCAAAACAAGCAGGTGTTTTTTTAGTTATATCATTTGGTATTTCATCCAATGTATAACCAATCGCAAGTTTTGTTGCTATTTTTGCAATTGGAAAACCGGTTGCTTTTGAAGCTAAAGCAGAACTTCTTGAAACTCTCGGATTCATTTCTATTACAACCATTTCACCATTTTCTGGATTCACTGCAAATTGAATATTACTTCCACCGGTTTCAACTCCAATCTCCCTTATTATTTTTATTGCAGCATCCCTCATATCCTGATACTCTTTATCTGTTAATGTTTGAATAGGTGCGACTGTTATACTATCTCCTGTATGAATTCCCATAGGGTCAAAATTTTCAATTGGACAGATTATAACAACATTATCCTTTAAATCTCTCATTACTTCAAGTTCATATTCTTTCCATCCATAAACTGATTGTTCAATTAATATTTCATTTATCAAACTTGCTTTTATCCCTATATCTGCAAGTTCCTCAAATTCTTCAATATTATAAGCAATTGAACCACCAGTTCCACCAAGTGTATAAGATGGCCTTATTATTAAAGGGAATCCAATATTTTTTGCTACATCAATCGCCTCTTTTAAATTATGTGCTATACCACTTTTTGGAACTTTTAATCCAATTTTTTCCATTGATTTTTTAAATAATTCTCTATCTTCTGCTTTTTTTATTGCATAGTAATTGGCACCTATCAATTCTACATTAAATTTTTGTAAAACACCCATTTCATATAAAGTTGTGGCAATATTTAATGCAGTCTGCCCCCCTAAGGTTGGTAATAAAGCATCAGGCCTTTCTTTTTCAATAATTTTAGCAACTATTTCTGGTATTAATGGTTCAATATAGACACTATCTGCCATATCAGGGTCTGTCATAATCGTTGCAGGATTACTATTTACTAAAATAACTTTATAATCTTCTTCCTTTAATGCTTTACAGGCCTGCGAACCTGAATAATCAAATTCACATGCTTGTCCTATTATAATGGGTCCTGAACCAATTATCATTATTTTTTCTATATCAGTTCTTTTTGGCATTTTCTATATATTTATAAAATTTTTCAAATAAATACTCAGCATCCCTTGGACCAGGTGCATTTTCAGGATGAAATTGAACACTAAATACTGGCAACTTTTTATGTTCTATCCCTTCAAGTGTATAGTCATTTAAATTTATATGAGTCATTTCAATATTTGGGTCTTTAATTGTATTTATATCTACACAAAAGCCATGATTTTGAACTGTTATATAAATTTTCCCTGTTTTTAAATCCTTTACTGGATGATTTGCTCCATGATGTCCAAATTTAAGTTTATATGTTTTCCCACCAAAAACTTGACCTAAAATTTGGTGTCCCAAACATATTCCAAAAATTGGATATTTTTCAATCAGATTTGAAACATTTTTTATTATGTAATTCAAGGGTTCTGGATCCCCTGGACCATTTGAAATCAAAATACCATCTGGTTTTTCTTTTTCAATTTCTTTATAATCTATATTTGCAGGATAAACTAAAACTTTTAAATTAAATTTTTTAAGTAATCTCAAAATATTATATTTAACTCCACAATCAATAACAACAACTTTATATTTACCTTCTTTATTCCAGTAATAAGGTTCTTTCTTTATAACTTCTTTAACAAGGTCAATGCCAACAATAGATTGTGAATTCCTGACTTTTATAAGCATTTCCTTTAAATCATGTTCTCCTGTAAATATTCCTGCTTTCATTGCTCCTTGATCTCTTATCATTTCAGTTATCTTTCTTGTATCAACATCTTCAATTCCAATAATCCCATTTTCCTCAAACAATTCTTCAATTGATTTTTCTGCTCTCCAATTTGAAAAAATTCTACTTTTTTCTCTAATAACAAACCCCTCTAAATGAATTTTATATGACTCAATATCTTGGCTATTTATACCATAATTTCCTATCAAAGGATAAGTCATAACAACAATTTGTCCTTTATAAGAAGGGTCATAAATTATCTCTTGATAGCCAGTCATGCTTGTATTAAAAATAAGTTCACCAAATCTTTCTCCTTTGGCTCCAAATACACTTCCTTTATAAATTTTGCCGTTCTCTATTACAAGATATCCTTTCATTTTCAAACTGTTCCTTATTTTTGAAATCTTTAACTTCCGTAGGATACTTCCCACTAAAACAAGCAGTGCAAAATTCTTCTTCAGGTAAATTCATTGATGAAAGCATTCCCTCAATTGAAAGGTAATATAAACCATCAAGCCCTATGACTTTTTCAATTTCACTTATTTCTTTATTTGATGCTATCAACTCTTCTTTTGTAGGGAAATCAATTCCATAAAAACATGGATATTTTATAGGAGGACAACTAACTGCCATATACACTTTTTTTGCTCCTGCTTTTCTTAATTCTTTTATTCTTAAAGTGCTGGTTGTTCCTCTAACAATTGAATCTTCAACTACAATTACATTTTTATCTCTTATTATTTCTTTTACAGAATTTAATTTCAATTTTACACTGATCTCTCTTGAAATTTGAAAAGGCAATATAAATGTTCTACCAATATAATGATTTCTAATAAAACCCATTTCAAAAGGTATTTTTAAACTTTCTGAAAGTCCTATTGCTGCAATATTACCAGAATCTGGAACAGGGATAATAATATCTCCATTAAATGGCAATTCTTTACCTAAATTTTCTCCAAGTTTTTTTCTCACTTTATAAACACTTTTTCCAAATATTTTACTATCTGGTCTTGCAAAATATATAAATTCAAATATACATCTTGAAATTTTATCTTTATGCAAATAAAAACTTTTTAACCCTTCCTTTCCAATAAATAATATCTCTCCTTCTTCAATTTCTCTTATATATTCAGCACCAACTAAATCAAAAGCACAACTTTCAGAAGCAACAATATAACCATCTTCAAATTTACCAAGGCATAGAGGTCTAAATCCTTGTGGGTCTTTGATTGCATATATACCTTCTGGAGTAAAAATAATTAAAGAATAAGCACCTTTAAGTTTATTTAATGCATCAATAAGTTTATCAATAAAATTTACTTTTTTTGATTTAAAAATAAGATGCATTATTATCTCTGTATCAAGAGTGGTTTGAAATAAAGTTCCTCCTTCTTCTAATTTTTTTCTTAAAGTATAACTATTCACAAGATTTCCATTATGAGCAATTGCATAAGTTTTCCCTTTATACTCAACTATAAAAGGCTGAATATTCTTTACATCTGGCTTTCCAGTTGTTGAATATCTTACATGACCAATACCAAATCCAACAATTTCTTTATATTGGTCAAAATCAAAGTTAGAAAAAACATCATTTGTCAACCCCATACCTTTATGAACATAAGTATTTTTATAGTCAGAGAAAATAATGCCGCAACTTTCCTGACCCCTATGTTGAAGTGAAAAAAGAGAAAAATATAAAATTTTAGGAACATCCTTTACATTATAAACACCTACTACACCACAATTTTCTTTTACCAT
>JAMWCA010000040.1 GCA_023819545.1 Candidatus Omnitrophota bacterium | reverse complement strand
GGTTTTTTATATATTTTGTTTTATTAATTGAAAAGATAAATAAGGAAAAACTTAAACTAATCCTGACAATTTTAATATTTACACTTTATGGAACAAGAACAATATTGAGAAACTATGACTGGAACAATGAAGTTAAATTTTATGAAAAATCGTTAAAATATTTTCCTGATTCAAAAAAACTTATAAATAATTATGGTGTATCACTTATGATGAATGGAAAATATAAAGAAGCAATAATAGAATTTAAAAAATTAGAAAAAATAGTTTCAAATAAAAAAGAACTTTCAAGAGCAACACTTGGTATAGGGAAATCATATTTTATGCTTAGAGATTATGATGAAAGTATGAAATATTATGAAAAAACGATTGAACTTGACCCATTAAATTTTGATGCATTAACTGGAATTGCTTTGATATATGAAAAAAAAGGAGATATTGAAAAAAGTTTGGATTATTTAATTAAAGCATACAAAATAAATCCAAATTCATCATCAACTCTTTATCTAATTGGTAAAATCTATTTTGATAAAAAACAATATTTATTGGCAGAAAAAATTCTTATAAAATTAATTGAAATTGAACCAAACGAAAGTATTTACTGGAATAAACTTGGTATTATTTACTATAATAAAAGAGAATTTGATAAAAGTTTGTATTGTTTTGAAAATGCATATAAGTTTAATAATAAAGATTTCAATATTACCCTTAATTTAGCAAAAAATTATCAAAAAATAAATCAACATAATCATGCAATTTTCTATTTTGATAAAACATTTCAAATTAATCCAGAAACAAAAGAAAATATTTATATATTAAATGATTATGCGATTTCTTTAAATGAGATAGGAGAAAAACAAAAAGCAATTGAAATACTTAAAAAAATCTTGAAAAAAAATCCGGATTTCCAACCTGCAAAAATAAATTTAAAAGTAATAACATCAAAATAAAAAAAACCCCGGGCGATTTTTCGACCCGGGGTTTTTTTTCAGATTATAATGGATTTCTCACTTTTGCCTGAGTATCATTTGCATTCTTCCAGTTCGGGAATAATTCATCAACCTTACCTACTGGAATCCATCTTACATGCCCATCTATGTAGCAGGCATTAACTCCATCGTTCTTGTGGTTTAAAAGTCCAACAGGAACAGCACTTGCACCACCACTCATTGAAGTTGCTCCTCCTCTTAAAGCACTAAAGTCCCACCATGTTCCTGCACTAGCACCTACAGAACTTGCTGGAATTGCTTTGTCAACCACAAGAACTGTATCTATATCAACATTTTCATGACACCACAAAGCATATGCATAAGAAAGACCTGCTCCATCTGTATCTCCTGTTAGGTCTCTTAACTGAGTGCTTATTCCCTGAGTTATCTCAGCAGGTGCAAGGTTAACTGTTCTATGGGAAAGGTCAGATGGGCATATAAATGTCTTCTGTGCAGATACATAGTTAGGATAGAGTAATCCAAGGCATCCAACTGCTGTTTGTTCAGTTCCTGCTGAAGTGATTGGGAAGAACTCTCTGTAGTCCTGACTATACATTCTTAATGCAAGACCAATCTGTTTTAAATTACTTATACATACACTCCTTCTTGCCTGTTCCCTTGCTCTTGCAAGTGCTGGTAGTAACATCGCTGCAAGAATCGCAATGATCGCTATAACTACCAGCAATTCAATCAATGTAAATCCTTTTCTTCTCATCTTTTTTCACCTCCTTTCTTATTTAATTTTAACATAGTTTCCTCCTTTTGTCAAGTTTTTATGGATTCCTTAAATTCATCCAGTTTGGTATTCCTTTATAATCACCTGAACTTGGAACAAAGAATGTATTACCACTTCTATAAGAAGGAATCCATGCTACTGTTCCACCAACAAATAAAGCATTTAATCCAGCAGTTGAATGGTTGTTATCAGCATCTAAAATTAAATTTGACCATAATTTTGGACCACTTGAACTTACTAAACGAGCAAGAGATTGTTTATCAACTACAATTACTGAATCATCTTGTGTCTGCTCATTTAAAGGAGTTGTCCATCCAGCATCCATAGCATAAGCATAAGAACATTCGCTCCTCTTTCTAATTCTAACATCTGATGATTTTGCATCATTTTTTTGACTTGGGCATATAAAAATTCCTGGGTCTTTTAAATAATTTGGACAAGGTCTAACATTCTGCCATCCTGCTGCTGTACTATTTGTATATCCAAGAAGTTTATTGAATGCCATAATTACATGACCTTCACCCTCTGTCGCCCCTCCCGGTGGTGTTGTTTGTCCACTTACATCTGGGAAATTTTCATCAAAGTCCTGTGCATACATTTTTAATGCAAGACCAATCTGTTTTAAATTACTAACACATACTCCTCTTCTTGCTGTCTCTCTTGCTCTTGCAAGTGCTGGTAGTAACATCGCAGCAAGTATAGCAATGATTGCAACTACTACCAGCAGTTCAATTAAGGTAAATCCCTTTTTTTTCATCTTTTTTCACCTCCTTTCACCAAATTTTCAAAACAATAATTTTCATTTTTATGGTGATGGTCTTGGAATCCTTAAAGCAGTTACACATCCTGAATAACAATTAGGCAATTCTGCAAGAGGCAAAAGATAATTTGTGCCACTCTTATATGAAGCAACCCATTTCACATTTCCGCCCACATATAAAACATTTATTCCTTCTGTTCCATGATTATCTTGTATTTCAAGAGGATGAGTTGTTCCTGCAACAAGTGTTGCATTTGCTGCTGTTACACTTCTTCTCCATCTATCTGCCATAATTGCTGTTTCCTGTGCCGTCTGTGTAGTTAATGGAAATGCATATACATAAGAACAACTTGATTGGCTAATCAAACCTTTATCTGATTTTGTTTCTGGAGAAGAAGGACATACAAATAAACCTGGGTCTTTTACATAAACTACACCTTCTCTTGCGTCATCACTTTCATCAATCTGACCTGTTAGAAGTTGTAAAGAAGCTGCTACATTAAATCCTTGACCATAATATGAATCTCCTGGAAAAGTTCTTTCTTTCGGGACATTTGTAGGAAATCTTTCATCATAGTCCTGAGCATACATATTTAAAGCAAGTCCAAGTTGTTTCAAATTACTAATACATACACCCCTTCTTGCCTGTTCTCTTGCTCTTGCAAGTGCTGGTAGTAACATCGCTGCAAGAATCGCTATGATTGCTATAACTACCAGCAATTCAATCAATGTAAAACCTTTTCTTTTCATCTTTTTTCACCTCCTTTCTTTTTTAATTACATTTTTATTTCCAAAAACACCTTTTCTTAATTTTATTTTATAACACAATTTTTTAATTTGTCAAGTTTTATATTACCCTATATTTTTAATTTTGTCAAGTTTTTTAAAATCTTATTGAAAAAAGAAATCTTCTTTTTTCTCCAGGATAATCTGGGAAAATTTCATATTTTTCATTAAGAATGTTGTAAAGCCCAAAACCAATCTCTGTTTTACCTTTAAATATTAATTCAAAATTTAAAATAGAAAAACTTTTTAACTCCTTTTTTAAAAAATCTCTTTTCCCATTAAAAGAATTCCATATCTTAAATCTTATTTTTTTGTTTTCAAATTCAATTCCTGAATCTCCTGTATATTTTGGCAAATATGAAATTTCTTTTTCAAAAAAATTTTTTTTAATTTCAAAAAAAATTTTTAAATTATCATTTAAAGGAATTTTTGAGTTAATTAAAAAATTTGTCAATTCAAAATTTTCTCTATAAGGTTGGTATAAATCATTATTATCAATGTCTTCCCAAATATACTTTTTATTGTAAGAATGAGATATTTCAAACTTTATATTTTTATTTTCAAATTTTATCCCTCCTATATAAATCTGTTCTGGTAATATTTTTTCTTTTTTTAGTTCCTTACAGTTTTCAATAATTAAATCTTTCCATAAATCTGGGATTTCAAAATCAGAACTAAAAAAAATTGAAAGGTTTTGATTTACTTTAAATAAAAAATTTGGTAAAAATTTTAATTTATCACCTTCAATAAATTTTAAGCCGCCTTTAATTAAAAATCTTTCTTTTTCAAAAATAATATACTCAGAAATTGAAAAATTCTGTTGACTTTCAAATATTTTTTGTCCAATCTCTGTAATTAATCCAAAATCTTCAAATTTCTTATCTATTTTCAAATTTAAAAAATGTGCGTTATCCTTTTCAATAAAATAAAAATTATGAGAAAAATCAAAATTTAAAAAATTTAAATCTTTTCTAAAATCCCATTTTAAATTTAAAAAGTCCCTTTCTATCAAAAATGGATTTGTAATTGGTCCTGGTAATTGAATTTGACCAACTTTAAAGTCAAGATTAAAAATATCTGCTAAAGAAAAATAAAAATTACTATAAAAAAATTCACTTTTAGGTCTATAATTTTCTGTATAAAAGTTTGAAAAATTTAAGTTTATTTTTTCATCATTATAATCTATATCAAATCCCTTTGTTTTAAAATTTCCAATAATCCCTTTCAAATATATTTTCTTTTTTTGTTCAATTATTTCTTTTTCTTTTTTTTCAGTAATTTCAACTATTTCAATTTTTTCTTTTTCAATTTTTTCTTCTAATTTAAACTCAGGTAATTCTGGAATAATTAAAGAACTGGAAGTGATAGGAGGTTGTATATAAAATATTTCTGTTTTTTTTATAGTTAAGTCAAGTCCTTCAATCTCTTCCTCAATTTCTATATTCTGTGCATAACATAATAAAGGGAAGATTAAAATTATAACTATTTCTTTAATTCCTTTAAAGATTTTTCTGCTTTTTCTTTCCATTCTTTATATTGGGGATATAAACTTATAATCTCTATAAATTTTTCTTTTGCTTTTTCAATATCTCCTTGTTTTTGATAAATCTTGCCAAGATAAAAATTTTTTTCAACTTTAAAAACTGGATTATCTATATTTAAATTTTCAAAGATTCCCTTTGATTTTTCATAGTCAGCTTGTAAATAATATATTTTCCCAAGTAAAAAATTAATATATTTATCTTGTTTTTTTTCAAGAAATTCTTTCGCATAATTTTCTGCTTCAAGTAGTTTGTCTTGATTTATAAGAATCTCTATCAAATATGTAATTGCTTGCTCTTTATAAGAATTGTCTTTTTTTATAACTTCTTTAAAAAACTTTTCTGCTTGTTTTTGATTATTTTCATTATAAAATTTTTTGCCTTTAAGAAAATATATTTGCGAAATAAAATTACTTTCTGGATATTTTTCAATTAAATCTTGCCAGTATTTAAACGATTCATTGAAATCTCTTTTAATATAGTTTATGTAACCGATATAAAAAAGAGATTTTTCTTTAATTGAATCTTCTTGACTCAATTCAATCGCTCTTTTAAAAAATAAAATACTTTTATCATACTCGTTTTTATTAAAATTTACTATCCCAAGTTTAAAATAAATTTCAGCAATTTCTTTCGTTGATGGGAATTTATTTATTAATAAATTTAAAATATCTTCACCTTCTTTCCATCTTTCAAGTAGAATATATATATTTGCTTTTTCATCTAAAACTTTAAACATTAAATTTAAATCATTACCAAAATCAATACTATCAAGAATTTCAAGTGATTTTATAATTTCTCCTTTCCTTTTTTCTATAATTGCCAGTTGAAATTTTGCCCATTGTGAAAAGATAGAATTTTCATTTAAGAGTTCATTATAATATTTTTCTGCTATCTCATATTCTCTGACATTAAAATAACAATCCCCTAATTTAAGTTTACTATCAGAAACAATATCTCCTTTTCCTGAAATTATTACTTTTTCAAAATAATCTTTTGCATTTAAAAAATTGGATTCCTGGTATTCACAAAGTCCATAATAATAATTTGCCCATAAGATTAAATCCTTTTGTTTAAATTTTTCTGTAATTAAAGAAAAATATTTTTTTGCATCTTGAATATTTTTGTTTTTGAAAAGTTCTATCCCCTTTTGAAGAATTTTTTCTCCTATTTGTTTTTCAATATTTTCGTCAATATCAAATTTTTCTCTATATTCTTTATAAAGATTTATAGCAGAATCTATTCGGTCTGTTTTTAAATAAATAGGAAATAAAAAAAGATATGCATTTTTTAAATATTGGGATAGGGGAAACTCTTTTATTATTATCTCAAATTTTTTTATTGCTTGGTCATAATTTTCAAGTTTTATTAGATTATAACCATAAAGTAAATAAACATAATCAAGATGCTCTTTTTCTCCACTTGCAATATATTGCTCTAAATATTTATTTGATAATTCATAAAAACTTTTTTCTGAAGATGTTATTGCAAGTTTGAGATAATTTACTTCACTTTCCCCTATCCCAAATAATATGAGGAGAAGATATAAAGAGATTAACTTCTTCAACATTCAGGACCTTTTTATATTATATTTTTACAACATTGATTGCTTGAAGCCCTTTTTCTCTTTTTACAACTTCAAATTCAACTACATCGCCTTCATTAAGGGTTTTATAACCCTGACTAACTATGGAACTGTAATGAACAAATACATCTTCTCCATTCTCTCTCTCAATGAAGCCAAATCCTTTTTTGTTGTTGAACCACTTCACTTTTCCTTTTTCTTTTGCCACTCTTCTTCCCTCCTTTCTCCTCCCAGAAATTTAAATAATTTTTTAAATCTCCGGGGTAATATTTTAGATTTTGAAGATTGGAATTTAAAATCCTTCTCAAAATCCTCCTTAATTCTTTCTCATATATTAAATTATTTTTTTAATTCTGTCAATTCTAAATTTTCTTTCCTCTCCTCTTAACTTACAAAATCCTATTAAATATTTTACTCCATTTTCATTAATAATTTCAATTGGCAGAATCTTCCTTTCCGTAATTTCTTTTTTCTTATTTATATACTTAATCAAAATCTCCCTTTGCTCATTTAATGCTTTTTCAATTTTCTCTAAAATATCCTTATCAAGATATATTTTATTTTCAATTTGATTTATGTCAAATATTATTCTTTTTAAAAAAAAATTCTTCTGGTATTTAAATAGAAAAAGAGAATTCAAAGAAAATGACCTGTATTTTTTTTCTAATTGTCTACAAAAAATTTTAAAAATTTCAAATGTTTTTTTCGCATCATCTTCTGCCCTGTGTTCTGTCCCCTTTATTTTGTAAAATTTTGAAATGGATTGCAAAGAATTTTTTTTAAATTTAAAAAATTTTTTAGCAATTATATAAGTATCAATAATTTTTATTTCAGGCAACTTATACCCAGACCTTTCAAATTCTTTTTTTAAAAATGAGATATCAAAATTAGCATTATGACACAACAAAATTTTTTGATTTATTAAATTGTAAATTTTTTCAGCAACTTCTTTAAATTTAGGTGCATTTTCTAAATCAATATCTCTTATCCCTGTTAGATTTGAAATGTTGATTGGTATTTTTGTTTCTGGATTTATAAAAGTTGTAAAGATTTCATCAAGATTATTATTTTTAATTTTTAAAATTGATATTTCACAAATTCTATTGATTTCAGGGTCAAGACCTGTTGTTTCAACATCAATAGCAAAAAGTTCATTTATTTTTATCTTCATTAACCTACAAGTTTTATATATTTTTCAGGGTCTTTTTCAAATTTTTCTTTACAGGAAGGACTGCAAAAATAATAAACTTTTCCATCTTTTTCAATTAGATTTTTTGTCTCTTTTGATAACCATTTTCTACAAACTGGGTCTTTATATTTTTTCTTTCCCATTTTAACTCCTTATATAAATATTGTTTGAAAAAATCCATTTCTTATCATTAACAAAAACTTCAACCCTATAATTGCCTTCTTTTTCAATTTCAATCTCCTTTTCTTCAATCAACTCATCAACAATTATTTTACCATTTTTTATTAAATTTGTCCTTGTTTTAAAAGGATTTCTGATTAATAAAACATCACCAACTTTTCCTTTATCACCACATATATATTTACCATTCTTCTCTCCAAAATAAAAACCAGAACTATTAAATATATAATCGTTTGCAAAAAATAAATTGCCTTTCTTTATTGCTTCTAATATATTTAATTTATCTTTCTCAAAGTTTTTTGTAAGTCGTTCTCTCAAATATATGTGATTTCTTAATGTTTTGAAAATTTTTTTATATGAGAAATTTTTTTTAATATCTAAGATTTTAAAAAAAAGGGGCAAACAATGAATATCAAGACCTGCAAAACCAGAGATTTTTCTTATAAAATTTAAATCATCCCATTTCTTTAAAACTTTTTGGTCTGGAACATCAAGATTTAAAGGGAAAAATAAATATCTTAATGGAATATTGTAAACTTTTGTTTTATTTGCCCAATCAAATAGACATGACCATACCTCAAGGCAATCAAAAAAACTATTCCATTTTTTCCATTTATAATCTTTTTTAAAAAAGAATAGACGATGTTTACCAAAAGGATGAACAACAAATTTCATAAATTTCTCCTTATCATTGAGAATATTTTCAATATCTTTCTCATCTGTCCAATTATCATTTCCAAATAATATAAAATGATTTTTCTTGTTTTTATCAACTTCTTCAGAATGAATTATTAGAATATCATTATAATATCCTTCAAGTTCAAATATTTCTTTATATTTTTCTTTATAACTTTCTCTTTTAGGTGTATGAGATGTAAGAATAACAAAATCAATTTTTGCTTTTTTACTTTGTTCAGAAATTTTATAAAAATATTCCTTCGCTCTTTTTAAAGGAAAATGGACATGTATAACTCCAACAACTTCATTATATGTTGACTTTTCACACATTTAGTAGTATTATACCATAAATATAAGGCCCCATCGTCTAATGGTAAGGACAGATGGTTCTCAGCCATCAGATACGGGTTCAAATCCCGTTGGGGCTAAATTACATCTTTTGGTAAAGACAAGCAGATATTCAGAAAAAAGGAGGTAATAATGAAAGAAATTCTTAAAATAAATCCTGAAAGAGTGAGAAATTATCTTGTTGAGTTTTTGAGAGACGAATTTAAAAAAGCAAACAAAGAAATAGCAATTTTCGGTATGTCAGGCGGAATTGATTCAACTGTTCTGGGTTATTTATGTAAATTTGCTTTTAATAGAAACAATGTATATGGAATAATTTTGCCCTACAAAAATACACCAAAAATTTCTGTTGACCATGCTTATCTTGTTGGGAGAACTTTAGGAATAAAATATTTAAGATTTAATGTATCTCCTCAAATTGATTATTATTTTAAAAATTTTCCTCAGGCAGATAAATTAAGGATTGGAAATAAAATTGCAAGAGAAAGAATGAGTATACTTTATGATTTATCTGTTCACTTTAATGGATTAGTGGTGGGTTCAAGTAACAAAAGTGAGATATATCTTGGTTATGGAACTTTATTTGGAGACCTCGCCTGGCTTATAAATCCACTTGGAGACCTTTTTAAAACAGAAATATATCAACTTGCTGAATTTCTTGGAGTTCCAAAAGAAATATTAAATAAAAAACCAAGTGCTGAACTATGGGAAGGACAAACAGATGAAGAGGAACTTGGTTTTTCTTATAAAGATGCAGATATCATTCTTTACTATTATATTGAAAAGAATATGAAACCTGAAGAAATAGTCAATCAAGATAAAAATCTAAATATTGAATTGGTTAAAAAAGTAATTGAAAGAGTTAAAAAGACAGAGTTTAAAAGGAAAGGTCCAAAAATTGCAAAGATACCAGATGAAATAAGATACTCTTAATTTCAATCTCTTTCTTTAATTCTTTTTATGGCAAGATTTACTCTGTTTATAAGTTCATCAAGTTCTATTGTATTTCTGTTTTTATTTATTAAAATATTTATTCCGGGAAGGAGAAAT
>JAMWCA010000039.1 GCA_023819545.1 Candidatus Omnitrophota bacterium | reverse complement strand
AAAGAAGCGCAAGCTAAAACTTGCGGCTACCGGGGTTGCGGATACTGAACAAATACGCAACCTAAAGGTTGCGGCTACCAAATTTGGGGATAACGAACATATACGCAAGCTAAAGCTTGCGGCTACCGGATGTGTTTTTGGAAAATTAATAATCGGAGAGATTTAAATGGCAGAACTTACTGAAGATTACTTGGTTGAACAGCCAGCGATAGAATGGCTTAAAAACTTGGGTTATTCCTATATTCATGCCTCTGAACTATCACCTGAAAAAGGAGAAAGGGATTCTTACAGACAGGTAATTTTAAAGAAAAGATTTATTGAGGCAATAAAGAAAATTAATCCATCTTTAACCGATACCATTGCAGAGCAGGTTTATAATAGAATCACAGAACTTGACCATCCTGACTTTACAATGAAAAGCAAAATGTTTTACGAAATGCTTGTGCAGGGTGTAAAGATAGCAACCCGAATAGAAGGCAAGGATAAAACAATCATAGTAAAGCTAATTGATTTTGACGATGTTAATAAAAATGATTTTCTTGTCTCTAATCAGTTTAGCATTGAATATCAATATCAGAAAGACCAATACAGAAGGCCTGACCTTTTAATCTTTGTAAATGAGATGCCTCTTGCTGTCTTTGAATTCAAAAGTTTTAATGCTGATGAAACAGCAAAGGATGCCTTTTATGACCATAAGGGAAAGATGAAAGACATACCCCAGCTTTATGTCTATGCTCAGGTTCTTGTAGCAAGTGACGGGCTTGAAACAAAATATGGCTCAACAAGTGGCGACTGGGACAGATTTTTTGTCTGGGAAGGAATATCAGGAGAGGATGATATAGAAATAAAAGAGATTGAAGGTGAGTTTTTAGATAGCGAATACAGACATAGATATTATGTTTTAAAAGAAATAGGCAAAGAGATAACAAGTCTTGAAATTTTATTAAGAGGGCTTTTTTGCAAAGAACATTTTATAGAATACTTACAAGATTTCATATTATATGAAAAATCAGGTGAGAGTTTTGTAAAGAAGATAGCAATGTATCATCAATTTTATACAGTAAAAGAGGCGGTAAGGCGTTCCAAAGAATGTATTCTAAAAGGCAAAACGCCTGAAGAAAGAAGAATTGGTATTGTATGGCATACTCAAGGCACTGGCAAATCACTCACAATGCTTTTTTATGCAAGAAAGACCCTCAAGGTTAAAGAGCTTGAAAACCCATTGCTTCTCTTTATAACTGACAGGCATGATTTAGATGAACAACTATCTGGCGTTTTTTCAAATATTATGGCAGTTGTCAAACAGGCAGAAAATATAAAAGATTTGCAGGAGACAATAAAACTTTCTGCAGGTGGCATTGTATTTGCTACAATACAGAAATTTGGAAAAAGAAAAGCAGAAGAATACCCATTTTTAACTGATAGAAGAAATATAATCGTCATAGCAGATGAGTCGCACAGAAGTCAGTACAGGGAACTTGCCCAGAATTTAAGGCGCGCAATTCCCAATGCTTCTTTTATGGGATTTACTGCAACTCCGATTGAACTACAAGACCGCTCCACAACTTTGGTATTTGGAGAATATATAAGTGTTTATTCAATGGAAAAGGCAAGAAGGCACAAGGTAGTTGTACCAATTTTCTATGAGGCAAGGCTCGCAGAAGCACATCTTACAAATGAATTTATAGATGAGGAATTTGAAGAAATTTCTGAGGGTGTAGAGCCTGAAATAAAAGAATCCCTGAAAAAGAAATTTGCCCGCCTGGAAAAGATAATTCTTGCAGAGGAACGGCTTAAAAAGATTGCAAAAGATTTTGTAGAGCACTTTAACAAAAGAGTTCGGGAGTTTAAAGGCAAGGCAATGGTGGTTGTGATAAGCAGAAAAGTAGCTGTCAAACTTTATGAGGAAATCAAAAAATTGCCAGATGCTCCATCTGTTGCTGTCGTTATCTCTGGAAATAAAACCAAAGACCCTGAAGAATTTCATCCTCACATTAGAAATAGGCACGAGATGGAAAGAATCGCTGATGATTTTAAGAATCCTGATACTGACCCCCAAGTGGTTATTGTAGTGGATATGTGGCTTACGGGTTTTGATGTTCCCTGCTTGCATACGATGTATTTTGACAAGCCAATGAAAAACCATTCTTTAGTCCAAGCAATTGCCAGGGTGAACAGAGTATTTAAAGACAAACCTGGTGGTTTGATAGTTGATTATATTGGCATTGCTGACAATTTGAGAAAATCCCTTGCCATATATACCCCTGAAACTATAAAAAATATTTTTGTGGACATTAATGAAGTTCTAAATCAGTTAAGGGAAAAACATGATATAGTTAGTTCACTTTTTTATGGTATAAATTACCAAAAATGGGAAGAACTTTCTTTAAAAGACCTTTCAAATTTAACTATGCAATCATACGACAGAATTTGTAAAGAGGAGGAGACTAAAAAGAAATTTTTGAGAAATTTCCTCATCCTGAAAAAACTTTATGCACTTGCAAGTCCTCATCCTGAAGTTTTCAAAATAAAAAATGACCTGAGATTTTTTGAAATGATAAAGAAAATGATTGTCAAATATTCTATTGCAAAAATCAAAGACATAACCCGTGATTTAGAATACGAAATAAGTCATCTAATCTCCAAGAGTATATCTGCGGAAGAACCCATTGATGTTATGAGTTTGAAGGGTAAAGAAAGACCTGACATTTCAATATTTGACGATAAGTTTCTTGCAGAATTCAAGAATATTGAATACAAAAATTATGGGGTAGAATTCCTTGCGAAGATAATAAAAGATGAACTTATAGTAAGAATGAGAAGCAATCCTTTAAGATACCGCTCTTTGTATGAGATGCTTCAGGATGTAATAGAAAAATATAAAAAAAAGATTTTGGATATTGTAGAAGCGATAGAAAAATTGATAGAGATTGCCAAAGATACAAAGAGAAAAAGAGATGAAGTCAGGAAACTAAATTTGACTGAAGAAGAAACGGCTTTTTATGATTTGCTCCTGTCAAAGAAAGAATTCTTTGAAAACCCTGATAAAATTGAAAAAATAGCAAAGGCAATTGTTAAAAATTTAGGTGATTATGTGAAGGTTGCTGATTGGAATAAAAAAGAATTCTTAAAAGCCAAAATTAGAACCACTTTAAAAGATGTATTAATGAAAAATATGGGACAACAAATTGGATATAGACAAATAGAACAACTCGCAAATGAAATAATAGACTATGCAGAGAACATTTATGTTGTATCTAAATAAGAATGAAATAAAAGATTTCTCTTTGCAATTACTGAGCTTGAATATTTAGAATAAAAACAATGAAAAGAGAGTTTTTTATAAAAAGAGAAATTGATAGAAAAATATTAAGTTTAAAACTATGGATACCTATATGAAAACTTGTTTCTTTATGTTGGTTACACATTGGGAAAACCATTGGGATGAGTTAAAAAATAATATAACTTTTTACACAAAGAAACTTATACCTGAACAATTACTCAATAATCTCAGTTCAGCCAATGGCGTTAACACTTATTTTGTGAAAATTAAGGAAAAAGATAGTTCTAAAGTTGAACATATCTATAAAGGAAAAATTTGGAATATTGAGGAAGAAGATGAAAAAGTTAAATTCAAAATTGAATTAGAAAAGAAAATTGAAAATTTTGATATTTTGCCTATAGAATTACCAAAAAAGTCCGGATGGTATATTTATGAAATTATCTTAGATAGATATTTCCGCACATACTTTTTTGTAATGGTTACACATTGGGAAAATCATTGGGTTGGATTAAAAAATGGCATAACTTATTATACGAAGAACTTTGTCCCTGAACAGATATTTAATGACCCTACCAAAGCCAATGAAGTCGTAACTTATTTTGTGAAAATGAAACAAAATATAAGTAATGAAATTGAACATGTATACAAAGGTAAAGTTTTAGATGTCAAAAAGGAAGGGGAGAATTTGAAATTTAAAGTGAAATTAGATAATGAAATAAAAGATTTAGATATCTTGCCTATTAGGTTACCTACTAATCCAGGATGGTTTTTGTATGGCATAGAAAGATTGGATAAGATACAGGGATGGGAAAAAGAGCATGAAAATTTACTGCCTCCATTTTTTAAAGAACTTCAAGAAACTAAAAATTGGGAAAAATTTGAAGAATTTATTTATTACCTGATTAAACTTATTGGAATTAATGATATTATTAGGTACAATAAAAGCAAACAAGCGGGTTTATCAGATGGTGTTTTCAGAATAGGAAAACTTGTAGTAATATATGATGCAACATTAAAAGATATTAAAGACAAACATGAGCAAATAAATAACTACGCTAATAAACTGAAATCCGATAAATTAAATATAGATAAGAATACTTTATGGGAAATTAAAGATTAAGATAAGGAAGTTTGGATAATTACGCAAAGTGGAAGTTCAAAGTTAATACGTAAAGAAGAAAATGTGAAAATAAAACAAATATCTGTAATTGATCTTATCAATTTCTACGAAATGCGATTAAAAGAAATTAACAATGAAGAAGACCTGCAGAAAAAACTTCAAAATTTTAAAGGTCTGAAAAATGGAAATGATGATATGTAAGATGTTAGAACTAAAGAAAATTAGATTCCAAAATGACACTTACGAGGTGTAAATATTTAATTTTTGGATTTTGGATACTATGTCCTAACCCGAAAGAAAAGAAAATTTGACTTTTAAAATTTTTTGTTTTAAAATTATCCTCTTATGAAAATTGCAATATCAGGAAAAGGAGGGACAGGTAAAACTACAGTTTCTGCTTGTCTATCACAGGTATATTTAAAAAAAGGAAAAAAAGTTATTTTAATTGATGCAGACCCTGATTCTAATTTAAAAACTACTCTAAATATTAAACAAGAAATTACTCCATTGATTGAACTTAAAGAGATTATTGCTGAAAGAACTGGAACAAAACCAGATGAAAGAGCAATTTTTTTTAAAATGAATCCTGAAGTTGATGATATTCCTGAAAAATTTTTTTATAAGAATGGAAATTTACTTTTAGGAATTATGGGAACAGTTAGAGGTGGCGGTCTTGGATGTATGTGTCCAGAAAATGCTTTTTTAAAAGCAGTTTTAAGAAATTTAATTCTGAAAAGAGATGAAATTGTTATTCTTGATATGGAAGCAGGGATTGAACATCTTGGAAGAGGAACAACTGAAGGAATTGACTGGCTTATTATTATTTCTGAACCAACTGAAAAAAGTATAGAGACAACAAAAAGGATTGAAAAACTTGCAAATGATATAAAAATAAAAAATATTGGTGTGGTTGGAAATAAGATTGAAAGCCAAGAAGAAAAAAATTTTTTAATTGAAAAATTAAGTAGTATGAGAATTCTTGGTTTTATTCCTTATTTTGAAGAATTTAAAAAAAGTGAATTGGAAGGTAAAACACCATGGCAAGCAGTTCCAGAGATTTTAAATTATGTTGAAGATATAGTTAGAAAAATGGAGGAGAAAAATGGATGATAAAAAAGTTCTTGGCGAGACATATAAAGAAGGAAAACCAGAAAAACCTCTAAAATGGAAAAAGTTTGAAAATAGAGATGAAATTGTAAAATTTTTAAAAGTAAGTGAAAGATACTGGTTTGGTGAGGGATATGGAAGTGAAAAAAGAAAAACACCTGCATAAAAAGGAGAATATATGGAAGATTTAAAACTTAAATATACTGGGAAAATAAGAGAAGTTGAGATAGGAACAGGTGATAAAAAAATAAAAATAGGTGGACAAACATGTTTAAATTTCCACTCTTTTGAAGGACAAGTTCCAAATGAACCAGTGATATCTTTTGAGGTATGGGATAGTGTTCCTGAAGAATGGCCTGAAGTATGTCTTACTCCTTATAAAGATGTTATAAATGACCCTTTAAGTTGGGCTAAAAAATCTATAAATGAGTATGGTGCTAAATGTCTAACTATATTCTTAAATTCAACAGACCCAAATGGAATGAACAAATCTGCAGAAGATATAAGACCGATTATTGAAAAAATTGTAAATGAAATAGATATTCCCTTATTTTTCTGGGGAACAGGTAATGTTGAAAAAGATATAAGTGTATTAAAGATGGTATGTGAAGTTGCAAGTGGTAAAAATGTAGCAATTGGACCTGTTGTTGATAAAAATTATAAACAAATAGGAGCAAGTGCAATCGCTTATAAACATGTTGTAATTGCATCCACTCCAATTGATATAAACCTTGCAAAACAACTAAATATTTTACTTCTTGAACTTGGTGTTCCTGAAAATAAAATCATTATGGACCCAACTGTTGGTGCACTTGGATATGGGATTGAATATACATATTCTGTAATGGAAAGAGATAGAATTGCTGGACTTTTACAGGGAGATGATAAACTTGCTTTTCCCTTATATTGTTATTTATCAAAGGAAGTATGGAAAATAAAGGAAGTAAATTCTCCTGAAGATATTGATATTAAACTTGGAAAGCAAAAGGAAAGAGGAATTATGTTTGAAGCGATAACTGCTACATTACTTTTACTTGCAGGTGCAGATATCGTTGTAATAAGGCATCCAGAAACAGCAAAATTGATAGAAAAACTTATAAATGATATGAAATGAAAAAAATTAATATAATCAACTTTTCATTAACTGGAGGAATAAAATGAATGGAGAAAAAAAATTAACTCTATTTGATGAAAGATTAAAATTACAGAAACCTCAATGTAAATTTGGAATACTTGAAATATGTTGTAGAAATTGTTCTATGGGTCCATGCAGAATAATACAAACTGAAAAAGGTTCTAAAAAAGGTGTATGTGGTGCTGATGAAGATACAATAGTTGCAAGGAATTTATTAAGAAAAATTGCTGTTGGAGCAAGTGCACATTCAGACCATGGAAGGGCAGTAGCAGAAACATTTATTAAAGTAGCAAGAAAAGAGGCAGTTGGTTATGAAATTAAAGATGAGTTTAAACTTATTAAACTTGCTCTTGAACTCGGGATAGATATAAATGGTAAAAAGATAGAAGAGATTGCTGAAAAAGTTGGCGAAATTTGTTTATTTCAATTTGGTCAACAAGAAGGCCAATTAATATTTACAAAAAGAGCACCATTAAAAAGGCAAAAAATCTGGGCTGAATTAGGAATAACACCAAGAGGAATTGATAGAGAGGTTGTTGAAGCACTTCACAGAACTCATATGGGCACAGACCAGGATTATTATAATTTAATGAAACAGGCACAAAGGTGTGCACTTTCTGATGGATGGGGTGGTTCAATGATAGCAACTGATTTACAAGATATATTATTTGGAACGCCTGAACCAATTTTAGGTCGTGTAAATTTTGGTGTTTTAAATCAGGACTATGTAAATATAATCGTTCATGGACATGAACCACTTTTATCTGAAATGATTGTTGTTGCAGCAGAAGACCCAGAACTTATAAATCTTGCAAAACAAAAAGGAGCAAAAGGAATAAATATAGGAGGAATATGCTGCACTGCGAATGAGGTTTTAATGAGACATGGAATTCCAATTATAGGAAATTTCTTAAATCAGGAAATGGCAATAACTACAGGAGCAGTGGAACTTATGGTTGTTGATGTTCAATGTATAATGGCTTCTTTACCAGAAATTTCATCCTGTTTCCATACAAAAATTATAACAACATCAGAAAAAGCAAAAATACCAGGAGCAATTCATGTTCAATTTACAGAAGAAACTGCATTAGAAAAGGCAAAAGAAATAGTTAAGATGGCTATTGAAAATTTTGAAAATAGAAAGAAAGAAGATGTTGTGATACCAGAAACACAAATGGATTTAGTTGGAGGTTTTTCTTATGAGAGTATCTATTACATTCTTGGAGGTAGATTTAGAGCATCATATAGACCTTTAAATGACAATATAATAAATGGAAAGATAAGAGGGATTGCAGGAGTTGTTGGTTGTAATAATCCAAAAGTTGCTCATGACCAAATTCATTTAAAACTTGTAAGTAAACTTATTGAAAATGATGTTCTTGTTCTTCAAACAGGTTGTTCAGCAATTGCTTGTGCAAAAGCAGGGTTTATGGATTCGGTAAAAGGATTGGATTATGCTGGAAAAGGATTAAGAGAAGTATGTGAAGCAGTTGGTATTCCTCCTGTTATTCATATGGGAAGTTGTGTTGATAATTCAAGGATTTTAATGGCTGCGACTTGTGTTGTTAAAGAAGGAGGACTTGGAGATGATATATCGGAATTGCCTGCTGCTGGTTGTGCACCTGAATGGATGAGTGAAAAGGCATTAAGTATAGGACAGTATCTTGTTTCATCAGGTCTTTTTATTGTTTTTGGAGTTACATGGCCTACATTTGGAAGCAAAAATCTAACAAAGTATTTATTTGAAGAAATTGAAAAAGAAGTTGGTGGGAAATGGGCTTTTGAAGATGACCCTGATAAAATTGCTGATTTAATGCTTAAACATATTGATGAAAAAAGAAAGAAACTTGGAATAGATAAAGCAAGAGAAAGAGTCCTTTATGATATGGCTATGAGAAGAGAACTTGAATGATAAAGATAGTTAGCAGTGATAATAAAATAAAAATGTCAGAATTAAAAAAGATTGCAGAAGAAATGTTTGATATTCTTGTTAAAGGAGTAGTAGATATAGAAAAAGAAATTTTAGTCATTGGTGGAGAACTTCATTCAGATGAGGAAGCACTATTACTTGAGAATGGTTCAAAACATGAAAACTTATGGGGTATCAATCTTTATCCAGATGAAAAAGAGAATTTCATTGAGTTTGGTTCTGTTATAAATATAAAACCTTCTCTTGGAAATAAGTCAAGAGATATAGAAGACCCAGAAATAAAAGAAAAAATTAAAAAGATTGTAGAAAAGTTGGTTATAAATGACTTACTATAAATCGTTAGCAAATGGTAAATGGTTTGAATTTGATTTTGTTGAACAGATGGCAAATATAGGAATAGAAGTTTTAAGAGGGATAAATTGGAAAAATAAAAATCAAAAATATTTTAATGTTTCAATTGAAAAAGCAATTGAACTAATTGACCTAACAAAAATTGACCCAAAGAATAAAAAGAGATTAAAAGAAATTTGCAGATTAAAAGAAATTCTTATTGATTATTTTTACGGTAAAAACGAATTTAAATCAAGTGATAAGTTATGGGAAAATTATTTTAATCCATTTATTTACTATGCTGGAAAATTGAGAGAAGAAAGGAGGATGGAATGTCAAAGATAATTGCTTCTGCTGCAATAAATGGTGCTCATAAAATTGTAAAAATGGCTGAAAACAAATGGAAACAAGCAGTTGATAAATATGGATTAAATCAAGATGTTGCTTTCCCTGATACTGCCTATTACTTGCCTATAATATATGGAATACTTGGAATACCTGTTTCAAAATTATCACATATGGAAAAAGTTTTTAAAATATGTAATGATTTACTTCCTGACCCAGTATATAAAGATTGCCATTTGCCATATCTTGGACCTGTTTTAGATGCTGGAATGGCAACTCTTTTTGCTGAAGAAATGATGGAAGCAATAAGATATGTTGAAAATCCGGATTTTTATTATCCAGAAGAAGAACCACCTGAAGATAGAATATGGCTTGGAGCAGCAAATGATATAATTTTAAGGAAAAGAGGGATAGAATTTGTTGATGGAACTGCTCCTGGATTTGCTGCAGTGATTGGTTCTGTTCCAGATAATGAAACAGCAGTAAAAATAGCAACAGAATTAATAGAAAAGAACTTATATGTTTTTATGTGTGGTGAAAATAATGGTAAAAGATTTGCAGAACAATTAAGAGAAAGTGGAATTCAACTTGGTTGGCCTGTCCGACTTGTCCCTTTTGGTCCTGATATTTATCAAG
>JAMWCA010000038.1 GCA_023819545.1 Candidatus Omnitrophota bacterium | reverse complement strand
GATGGATGTTTAATTCTTCCTGTCCACGAAAGCTCAGATATATGAAGAAGACCTTCAACTCCTTCTTCAAGTTTAATAAATACACCATAATCTGTGATATTAACAACTTTACCTTCAACTATTGAACCAACTGGATATTTCTCTTCAACTTTATCCCAAGGATTTTGCGTCTTTTGTTTTAACCCGAAAGAAACAACTTGCTTATCTAAATTTACATCAAGAACAACAACTTCTATTTTTTCACCAATACTTAAAAGTTGAGAAGGGTGACTTATTCTTCCCCAACTCATATCATTAATATGTAGAAGCCCTATAATTCCATGTTCTATTTCTATGAAAGCACCATAATCTACAATATTTTTTACAACTCCTTTAACAAGTTGATTTTTAGCCAAACTTTTTAGATACTCTATTTTCTGTTTTTCTTTTTCTTCCTCAATATACTCTTTTCTTGAAACAACAATATTCTTTCTTAAGGTGTCAAATTTTAATATTTTAAAAAATGTTTTCATTCCCACATATTCATTTGGGTTTTTAATTGGCAATATATCTGTTTGAGAAGAAGGTAAAAAAGCAGTCACTCCAATATCAACTCTATATCCGCCTTTAACTCTTTTAAATATAACGCCTTCAACAGGAGTATTATTTTTAAATTTTTCTTCTAATTGTTCCCAGTGCAACATAATATCTGCTTTTTCTTTTGATAATGGAATAAGTCCATTTGTATCAGGGTCCAAAGATTCAATAACTACATAAACTTCTTCACCCTTTTTTATTTCATTCATTCTACCTTTAAATTCTTCTCTCAAAACTACACCTTCTGACTTAAATCCGATATCAATAATGACTTCTTCTTTTACAACATCAATTACTTTACCTTTAATCAATGAACCAGGTTTAAAACTTTCTATTTTCTCTTCTAAAATTTTATTAACATTTTCTTCCGCCATTTAGGACACCTCCTTATATCCAATTTTTTTTAAATATTCTATCACCTCTTTTATGAAAAAATTAGGTGTTGAAGTTCCTGAAATAATTCCTACCTCATTAAAATTATTGAAATTTATTTTACTTAAATCTGAAAAATTTTCAACAAGAAAACAATATTTGCATTCTTTTTTACAAATTTTAAAAAGTTTTTTAGTATTTGAACTTTCTTTCCCACCAAGAACAAGAACTGTATCAACTTTTTTTGTTATCTCAATACTTTCTTTTTCTCTTTCTTCTGTAACTTTACAAATAGTATTTAAAACAAGCATCTCTTTTGCTTTAACCATTTCAATAATATTTTTCACAATATCATAATAATAATCAAAATTTAAAGTTGTCTGACTTATAACAGCAACTCTATCTAATTTTTTGTGTTTATGTTTCAATATATCTTGTTTATTTTCTATTATTTTAATATTTCTTCCATACCCTTTTATTCCTAAAACTTCAGGATGATTTTTATTGCCAACAATTAGAATAGTATAACACTTATTGCTTAAATCTTCAACTAAATAATGAATTTTTTTTACAAAAGGACAGGTCATATCATAAATTTTAAAATTTAATTTTTTTAATTTCTCTATTTGATTTTTGGGAAGACCATGAGACCTTATTAAAAAAAACTTTCCTTTAACTTCTTCTATTGAATTATAAACTTTAAGACCTTTTAATTTAAGTTTCTCCATTACAAGTGGATTATGAACAACATCTCCAACAGTAGACAAAGATTTTAACTTATAAAGTAATTCTTCAGTGGTCTCAACTGCCCTCTTAACACCAAAACAAAAACCAATATTTTTTGCAACAATTATTTTTTTCATTGTAATTTTCTAATTTCCTCTATTACTTTTTTACTTATTTCTTCATAACTTCCTTTATCAAAATAAAGTGGCTTACCAATTATCACTTCAATTTTTTTTAACCTTATAAATTTACTATTCATTGGTAATGCCTTATCCGTTCCTCTTAATCTTACTGGAATAATAGGAACTTTACTTTTTAATGCAATAAGACCAATACCAGGCCTTGGTTCTTTTATTAATCCATCTTTACTTCTTGTCCCTTCAGGAAAAAAAACGAGACCTTCTCCTTTTTTTAAAATTTCTATTGCTTTTTTCAAAGATAATGGCATTTTACTATTTCTATCAATAGGAATTGCTCCTAAAATCTTTACCAAGAAAGAAAGAATTTTAATTTCAAAAAGAGAACTTTTAGCCATATAGTATAGTTTTCTTGGACATACATATCCAATTGTAGGAGGGTCAAGATAACTTAAATGATTTGCAGCAATAATAAACCCTCCCTTTTTGGGAAAATTTTCTTTGCCTTTGACTTTAATTAAGAAAAAGAGATTATAAACATAAAAACCTATAAATTTCGCTAAAAGGTATAAAAAACTTCTCATTTAATTAATTTTTCAAAATCTTTAAAATTCTTACTTTTTTTTAATAAATCAAGGTCTTTATCTTTTCTAATATAATTCTTTTTATTAAATCCAAGTAAAACTGCAATTTTCAAATTTTTTTCTGCTTTTTCTATATCTCCAAGCAATGAATAATCACATGCTAAATTATAGTAAGAAACTGGGTCTAAATTCAACATTTCTCCAATTTTTTTATCAATTTTTAAAACTTTTTTATAATCCTTTAAAAAAATATATATATGAGATAATTGAAAAAGAACTTCAACGAAATCTGGTTTTAACTTTATTAATTTTTCATAAAAGTCCTTTCTTTCAAATATTTTTTTGTTGGTTTTTCTCATCTTAAATAAATATAGAGAACTAAGATTAATACAAAAAGAATAGAAAATATAAAAAATTTCAATCTATATTTTCTACCAATAGATATTCTTTTTGTAAACATATATCCAATAAAAGCATAAACTGAAAGCCCAAAAGAAAAACCAAGTAAAATACTAAACAATTTTATCATTTTACCAATATATCTTTAACTAATGAAATCCCAACCACTTTTGATTTTAAAACTTTAACCCTCTTCCTGTTTGGAACAATCCCATCTTTTTTTATCATCATTAAATATTCCTGCTTACTCAAAGAAGTTTCAGAAATGTCAAAAGCATCTGCATCCTCTAAATAGTAATATGTCTCATCTTCATCCACAAGAGTTCCTATATATATCCAAGATGTTGAAGTATCTATAACTATTTTTTCATTTTTATAATCTTTCATCTTTCTAAAATTATAGTACAGGGACCATCATTATGAATCTCAACACACATTTTTTTCCCAAATTCTCCTTCAACTATTTTTATATTTGATTTCTTTATTTTATTAATAAATTGATTATAAATTTTTTCAGCAAATTCTCCTTTTTCCGCCTGTGTAAAATCTGGTCTATTCCCTCTTTTACAATTTCCATATAGAGTAAACTGTGAAACAATCATTAAATCTCCACCAATATCAAGGACTGAATAATTCATTTTCCCATTTTCATCCTCAAAGATTCTTAAAGATAAAACTTTTTTAATTATATAATCAATTTTATTTTCATCATCGCCAATCCCTATGCCTAAAAAAACAACCAATCCTTTTCCAATTTCTCCTTTTTCCTTATCTTCTATAAATAACTTTGCCTTTTTAACTCTTTGAATAACTAACCTCATAATATTTTTTATATTATACCAATTTGACAAAATTAACAAATTAAATAAAATTTTATAACTATTTAAATAAAATTTTATAACTATGGAGTTTTTAAAAATTGTTGGTTCAGGTAATGATTTTGTAATTGTTGATAATAGGAATAATTTTATAAGAAATAGAAAATTATTAGCGATTAAATTGTGCAATAGGAAATTTGGAATTGGTGCAGATGGTTTACTTTTGCTTGAGAATTCTAAAAAGGCCGACTTTAAAATGAGAATTTTCAATCCTGATGGTAGTGAAGCAGAAATGTGTGGAAATGGACTTAGATGTATTTTAAGATTTATCTATGAAAAATCAATTTCAAAAAAGAAAAATTTAAATATTGAAACAAAAGCAGGTATACTTGATGGTTTAATAAAAAAGAAAATCATAAAAGTAAGAATGAAAGTTATAAATTCACCAAAATTAAATATAGAAATTCCTATAGAAAATTCTAAGATAATTGGTAATTATATAAATACAGGAGTACCACATACTGTTATATTTGTTGACAATGTAGAAAATGTAAATTTAGAAGAAATTGGGCCAAAAATAAGATATAATGAAATTTTTGGAAAAAGCGGGACAAATGTTGATTGGGTTGAAATTGTAAAAAGGGGTGTTATAAAAATAAGGACATATGAAAGAGGCGTTGAAGGGGAAACACTCTCTTGTGGAACTGGTGCCTGTGCATCTGCAATTATAACATCTATAAAGGAAAAATTTGAATCTCCTATATCTGTTATTACAAAAAGTAAAGAAATATTGAAAATTTATTTTGATGAAAAATTTGAAAGTGTTTATCTTGAAGGAAAAACATTATTGACATTTAAGGGAATCTGGATTGGAAGTTGAAATTTTAGTTCTTTCTTCTTTCATTTTAGGTATTCTCTCAAGTGAATATTTCCCATTTTATTATATCTTTTCAATTATACCGCTATTTTTTTTACAAAGGATTAATAAAAAATTTATCGTTTCTTTTTTATTTTTTTTCATCTTAGGATATTGTTTAACCGAAATTAATAAAAAAAATCAAAAAAGAGAAAAAATGGAATCTTCACAAATTTCCTTTTTTGAAGGAGAAGTTATAAATATTAAAGAAAAAAAGTTTGAAAGAGAAATAAAATTAAAAATAAAAAAAATTTGCGTAGGGAATAAAGAAGTAAATTATAAAGGTATTGTCCTTCTGATAACAAAAAATCAAGATAAATTTTTACCAGGACAGACACTGAAAATAAAAGATTTTATAATAAGTGAAATTAAACCTCCAAAAAATCCATTTGAATTTAATTATAAAAAATTTTTAGAAAGACAGGGTATTTATTACATAGTCAAAACTAATAATATTGAATTAATTAAAGGAAAAAAGAATTTAAAGATATTGTCGTCTCTTATACGGCAAAAATTAGAAAAAAAGATTTCAAATTATATGAAATTTAATTCTGATGGCTATGAACTTGTAAAACTTATCACGATAGGAAGTGATGACCCTCCAGATTTTTTAAGAGAAATAGGAATAAGGGCAGGCATATATCATTTATTTGTAATTTCAGGTATCCATGTTTTATATCTATTTTTATTTTTAAAAATTCTTTTTATTCCATTTCAAAGAGTAAATAATATTTATCCAAAACTTTTTCCATCTTTACTCCTTCTTGTTTTATGGTTTTATACTTTTTTATGTGGATTTCATATACCTGTTACAAGAGCAGTTTTAATGTTCTCTTTTTATCTTATTTTTGAAATTTTTGAAAGAAGGATTGAACCTTTAAAATCTTTAATTCTTGCCTGTTTTTCATTTCTTTTTGTGAATCCTTATAATATTTATTCTATTTCCTTTCTATTATCTTTTTTATCAACTTATGGAATTATGATAATTCCAAAAAAAATACATTTAAAGAAAAACTTTATAATCACTTCTTTTCTCGTAACTATCTCAGCACAACTATTTATTATGCCATTAATTTTTTATAATTTCGGCTATTTTTATCCAATGGGAATAATTAACAATTTAGTATTTACTCCATTTGTTGGACTTTTAACAATAAATTCTTTCATTTCAATTTTTATACCTATTTTCTTTTTACCTTTGAATTTTGCTTCAAATATCTTTTTGAGATTTCTCACTTTTATATCAAATGTTTCTTTTAAAACAAATATTTATTTCTCACTTTTTTCTGTATTTATTTATTATTCTCTACTTTTTATTCTTTTATCTTCCATGAGAAAAAAACTTAAAATTTTCTTTTTACTTTTAATACTTTCTTTTTCGCTTTTTCAATTCAATTCCAATAAAAATAAAAATCAAGAAATCATTTTTTTCTCAACAAAAAATCCATATGTTCTTATTGTTGATAAAGAAAAAGGAGCTTTAATTGTTTCAAATAAAATAGAAAATCCCACTTTTTATAGAACTACATTTTATAAGATATTGAAAAAGAAAAAAATTAAGATTGAAAAGATTATTTTGATTGGAAATGGCTTTTCAGAAAATCTCTTTTTTATTTCAAAATATTGCCAAAAAATATACTTCCCAGAAACAATTTTAAAACCATCTAATTATAAAAATTTTATGAATTATTATGAAAATGGACATATTCCTTTTTCAAATAATCTTGTTTTTTCCTTCAAGGGGAAAAATTTGATAATTGAAAGTAATAATTTGAAAATTTTGTTAATTTTAAATGAAGACCTTGAAAGTTCATTGATAAAAGATAGATATTTTCTTGTATATCCAATTGAACTCAAAAAAAATAAACAGATAATTAATGAAATTAAAAGTCCATTTTTTATTTTTCAGAAAAAAACAAAAAAATTTGAAAAGTTTAAAAATTTATGTCAAAATTATTATTTAAATGTATCAACAGTTATCCTAAATTTAAAAACAGAAAAAGTTGATTACTGGAGAGAAAATGACAATAGAAAATATTGAAAAAATCAGAAAGGCAGAACAAGAAAGTGAAAAAATTATAAAAGATGCTGAAAGAAAAGTAGTAGAGATGTTTGAAGCAATAAGTTCTGAATTAGAAAAAATAAAGAAAGATAATGAAAAAAAATTAGAAGAAATTGTTAAAAAATATAAAGATGAAAAAGATGCTATAAAAAAAGAAAAAATAGAAATTTTAGAAAAACAAATGAAAAAAATTGAAATAGAATTGAATGAGAAAAAGAAAAAAATTGATGAAGTAGCAAACAAAATCTGGGAAGAAATAAAAAAAGAAATTATGCAGTAACAACTTTATTCTTTCCCGTCTTTTTTGCTTCATATAAAGCAGTGTCTGCTTTCTTTATCAATTCAGAAGGTGTTAGCCCATCCTCAGGGAAGGAAGCAATGCCAAAACTTATTGTTAAATCTCCATTTGGTTGATTTTCTTCATTAAGAAATTTAAATTCCTGAACAGTAACTCTCAATTTTTCACATATTTTTACAGCATTTTCTTTTGTTGTATCAGGAAAAATTATAATAAACTCTTCGCCTCCATATCTACCAACAATATCTGAACCTTTAACTCCTTTTTTTAATATCTCTGCTACTGTCTTCAAAACATAATCACCTGAAGGATGCCCATTATTATCGTTATAGAATTTAAAAAAATCAATATCGCAAATTGCAATAGAGACCGGCTTATGTTCTACTTGACTTTTTGTTATAATTTCTGTAAAAATTTTTTCAAAGTGTCTTCTATTGTATAATTGAGTTAAACTATCTGTAATTGATAAAATTTTTATTTTATCAAAAAGTTCTGTATTTTCAATCATCAAAGAAATAGGAACAGATACCATTCTTAAAAGATTCAAATCTCTAAATGTAAATCTTTTTTCTTCTTTTGAAAAAACACCCAACATTCCAATTACAGAACCCTTTTGATACAAAGCACAAACTATAAATGATTTAATTCCGTCATCGGCAAGACCTTTATACTGAGGAAAAGAAGATACATTGTTAACAAGAATTGGCCTTCCTTTAATAGACAATTCCTCTATTAATTCCTCAGAAATTTTTATATCCCCACCTTTGATACTCATCTTATATCTGTCACCAAAAAGAGTAATAACAATAATTTCATTTTTAAAAAGATTTTTAATTGTAAGTAAAATTTTTTCAATAACATCTTCAATAGTTACATTTTCTCCAAAGGTTTCTATTATTTCTGTAATTGTTGTTAAAAAGGTAGATTCTATCTTAAAGTCATTAATAATTAAATCTTTTCTTTCATTTTCCCTTTGTAAAAAATCAATTTTATTTGAAATATTAAAACTGTTGATAACATCCAAAACTATTATAATAGAAAGCAAGAGATTTAAAGAAATATAATAGAATTCTGTGTGGAAAACTTTACCTGTTAAATAGAAAGTGTTTATGTAGATAAGAAAAAAAACAATAAATAAGAAAATAAGATTTCTTAAAACTCTCATTAAATTATTATCCTGTTTTCCCCTTTATTTGATTAACAAGTAGGGTAAAATTTTCAGGATGATTAAAGGCAATATCTGCAAGCATTTTTCTGTTTAAATTAATACCAAGTTTTTTAATCCCATATATAAATTCGTTATAAGAAATCCCGTTTAATTTACAAGCAGCAGAAATTCTACTTATCCATAATCTTCTAAAATCTCTTTTCTTCTTTCTTCTATGCATAAAAGCATAGGTTAATCCTTTTTCTGAAAATTCTTTTGCCCTTTTAAAAAGTTTTGACCTACCCTGCCTAAAACCTTTTGCCCTTTTTAAAATTTTTTTTCTTCTCTTTTTAGAACTAACTGAATTTTTTGTCCTTGGCATTTCATCTCCTTTTTAAAAAGTTTTAACCGTAAGGTAATAATCTTTTTACTGTTTTTATATCTCCTTTATTTTTTAATATCTGTGCTTTTTTAATCCTCCTTTTCCTTTTTGAACTTTTTTTAGAAAGTAAATGACTACCACCTGCTCCATAATGAATTACTTTCCCTGTCTTTGTAATTTTAAATCTCTTTGCAACTGATTTTTTTGTTTTAAGTTTTCCCATTTTTTTCTCCCTTCACATCTATTGGAATAAAAGTAACACTTAATCTTACTCCTTCAAATTTTGGTGCTCTGTCTATCTTGCCATATAAAGATAAATCTTTTATTAATCTTTCAAGAAGTGCATAACCTCTTTCTTTGTAAAGTATCTCTCTCCCTTTAAAAAAAACACTGACTTTAACTTTATGCCCTTCCTTTAAGAAATTTTCAATGTGTTGTTTTTTAAATTTATAGTCATGTTCACTTGTCTCAGGAGTAAATCTTATTTCTTTCATTTGCATAACTTTTTGTTTCTTCTTTATCTCTTTTTCTTTTTTCTTCTGCTCATATAAAAATCTTTTAAAATCTAAAATTCTGCAAACGGGAACATCAGAATTAGGAACTATTTCAACTAAATCTAAATTTTTTTCTCTTGCTATATTCAAAGCATCTTTTACATCCAAAATTCCTAATTGATTACCCATTTCATCTATAACCCTTACTTTCGGACTTTTAATTTGATAATTTACTCTATACCTTCTTTCTTTATTACGGCTGATGGTTTCTCCTTTTATTTAAATTTTAACTTAAACCCTTTTAGTAATTTTAATTATTTAGTTTTATTTTACTATTTTTAAAAAAATTTGCAAGTTCAATTTTTTTTGAAAACTAAAAAATGATAAAATTTAAAAAATGAAAAATAAAATCTTTCTAATATTATGTTTAGTTAAAAGTATACTTTGTTTCCCAAAAATAGAAAATTTTGTCAGCAAAACTGAATTTTTACTTGATACAATGTTCAATATAAAGATTGAAAAAGTAGAAAATAGTGATGAGATATTAAACCAAGCAGTTGGATTGGTAAAAAAACTTGAAGATAAATTAAGTATTTTTAAAGAAGATAGCGAAGTTTCAAAATTAAATAGAAATAAAAAATATAAAGTTTCTGATGAAGTTTTAGAGGTAATAAAAAGGTCAATATATATTTCAGAAATTACTAACGGAGCATTTGATATAACATGTAAAAAAATAATTGATTTGTATAAAAACAAAAGGAAACAAAATATATTACCAACAGAAAAAGAGATAAAAAAAATATTGGACGAAACAGGTTGGAAAAAAATAAAAGTGAAAGGGAACGAAATATTTTTATCAAATCAAGTAGAAATAGACCTTGGTGGAATTGCAAAAGGTTTTATAGTTGATAAAGTAGCCGATTTTTTAAAATCAAAAGGAATTAAAAACGGAATAATAAATGCTGGAGGAGATATCTATTGCTGG
>JAMWCA010000037.1 GCA_023819545.1 Candidatus Omnitrophota bacterium | reverse complement strand
TACTTGCTACTGAAACAGGTCCTGAACCAGCAGAATTGTTAAAAAAATTACTTGATAAAATAAATAATCCAGGATTAAAAGTGAACTATGACCCTGCAAATCTTGTAATGGTTGCTGGTGATGACCCGGTAAAAGGTGTCTATACTCTTAAAGATTATATAGTACACACACATGCAAAAGATGGAATTAAACTGCCTGATGAAAATGGGAAAAAAAGATGGAAGGAATTACCATTAGGAGAGGGTGGTGTTAACTGGCCAGAATATTTAAAAGCAATGAAAGATATTGGATATAATGGATTTTTTACGATTGAAAGAGAAGTTGGAGAAAAACCAGAAGTTGATATAATTCATGCAAGAGATTTTTTAAAAAGATTAGAAAAGGAAATCTGGAATAAGTAAAACTTATTCTCTGATTGATAAATTATAAAGTTCATATAGATTATCAAAAAGGAATTTTTTTTACTTCTTTAAAATAATATTTCCTTTTGTATATGTTGAAAATAGTATGAATAGGGCAACTTCTCTTTTTTAAAATTTAAAACTATCTATAACTTCAGAAATCAAGAATAGATTTTTTTGCCATCTTTCTTTTGGTATATCTTCTGTTATGCCAATAATCAATCTATAATCATCTTTTGCAATTTCAATATATTCTTTAACCGTATTTTTTATTTTTTCTTCTGAAGCAAGATGTAGAGAAGATGGGAAATTTATCCACAAAATTTTATCATTCCATAATTTATAGGCATATTCAAACTCCATATCAGTATCAGGGAAAGGAGAAAATGCTTCTATATAATCTAGTGGTGAATTTTTTATTAAGTCAGCCCAAACTTTATTATTACCATCAAGATGAGCACCAAAAATCTTATTTTTTTTGTGTAGAACTTCTCCACATTCATAATATAGAGGTAAAACATATTTTTCAAATCTTTCCCTTCCCATAACATTTCCAGTTTCATTCCCTCCAAAATTGAAAGCAAAACATGGGGAATCGGCACAAATTTTATATATATATTGTAATTTTTCAACCATAACTTTATATAAATTTTCAATCTCATCTCTCCTTTCTGCCCATTCTTCTGCAAATTTTTCAATTCCCATAAAATGAATCATTATCTCATGCAATGGCGTTGAAGCAATACCTGCTCTTAAAAAAACGTCTAAACCAGATTCTTTTTCTAAATCTAAAAATCTTTCATAATCTGGAATATATTTAGCATCCTTTACCATAAATATTATTTTTTTATAATCATCAGGTGTCTTAAATAAATGTGTAATTCTCCAAGATGTAAAATCTCCTGTTTTGTCAGTTTTTCTATATGTTATTTCAAGTTCACCTAAAGGTGTAGAAATTATTGTTTTTGTATATGTTATTCCTTGTTCTGTATAGGTTATATTCTTAAAATTTAAATTTGGATAAACAGTTTTATATACAGAAGTCCTTTTCACTATACATAATCCTCTATTTCTTAAAATTCTTTCAACAGTGCATTGAGGCAATTTATTTTCATATATTGTAAAAGGTATTTTGTCGGGTTTTTTTCTTCTTAAGACAAATTCAACTCTTTCTTTTGGTTCCATAATCTTATTTTCTTACACATTTACCATCTTTGTCAAGAAAATTCACAAATTGAGAAAGTATTAATAATTTGTTTAAAAGAGTAATTAAAAAATACTTGTAAAAACAAATTTAAAGGGAAAAAATAAGTGTTTACATTCTAAAACTTATGCTATCCCTTGACAATTGTATAAATTTATAGTATAATTATTTACAGTATGAAAAATATAACAGAAAAACAGCAAAAAATTTTTGAATTCATAAAGGACTATGGATTAAGAACTGGTTATCCTCCTACTATTAAAGAAATTATGGATTATTTTTCTTTCTCAAGTCCTACTGCTGTGATATCTCATTTAAATGCACTTGAAAAAAAAGGATATATTAAAAGAGAAAAGAAAAAATCAAGAGGAATAACTTTAAATGAAGTTTTTTTAAATATACCTATAATTGGAACAATACCCGCTGGAGTGCCCAAAATAGAAGAAGAAAATTTTGAGGGATTTATAAGTGTTAATAAAGATTTTCTTGGAAAAGGGCAGTTTTTTTCTTTAACTGTTAAAGGTGATAGTATGAAACAAGCAGGAATTTTTGATGGTGACTATGTTATTGTTGAGAAAAATCTTGAAATTAAAAATGGAGATATTGTGGTTTGTTTTTATGATGGAGAATATACGGTTAAATATTTCTATAAAAAGAAAAATTTTATTGAGTTAAAACCAGCGAATCCTTCATATAAATCAATAATAATAAAAGAAAATCCTTTAATTATTGGGAAAGTTGTAGGACTTTTCAGAAAAATAAAATGATAACAGAAATAAATGAGAGAATAGTTGCTGGAGTGATTTTTAAAAATGGTTCAATGAAGATAAAATGGTTTATATGGAAAAACAAAAAAATAAATATTAAAAAAATAACATATAAATGGAAGACAAAAACTGGTGCAAAAAATATCTATAATTTTGCTGTTACAGATGGAATTAATGTATTTGAAATTTCTTTTAGTCCGGAAGATTTAATCTGGAATCTTGAAAAAGTTCATACTTTTTAAAATGGAAAATACCATCTTTCATATTGATATGGATGCTTATTTTGCTTCAATAGAACAACTGACAAATCCATTTTTGAAAGGTAAACCAGTTGCTGTTTCGGGTGGCCCATCAACAAAATCTGTTGTTGCTTCATGTTCTTATGAAGCAAAAAAATATGGCGTAAAATCTGGAATGAGTATTCATCAAGCATTTTTTTTATGTCCAAATTTGGTCGTTGTTCCTGGGAATCCTGAAAAATATATTGAAACATCAAAAAAAATATTTGAAATTATAAAAAGTTTTAAAGAGAAGATTGAAATTTATTCAATAGATGAAGTTTTTATTAATGTAAGTGAAATCTATCGTTTATATGGAAGTAAAGAAGATTTAGCAAGAGAGATTAAAAATAAAATAGAAAAAGATACAGGACTTACATGTTCAATTGGTGGTGGTTCAAATAGATTGATTGCAAAAATATGTTCTTCTATTTCAAAACCATCAGGTATTAAAATTTTGGAAAAGGAAGAAATTGAAGAATTTATGAAAGAACTACCTATAACAGAAATTCCTGGAATAGGGAATAAAATATATGAGAAACTTTCAAATTTTGGGATAGAAAAATGTGGAGATGTTAAGAAAATAGGAAAGGAATTTTTTTTAAGGATTTTTGGGAAATATGGAGAAAAAATATATAATTATGCGTGTGGAATAGAACAACCAGAAATATTGACTGAAATTTTAGAAAAATCAATAGGACATTCTTATACTCTTCCATTTGATACAGATGATAGTGGAATAATAAGCAAGACATTATTTAATTTATCTGAAAAGGTTGCACAGAGAATGAGAGAAAAGAGAAAGCATGGAAGTTTTATATCTCTATTTTTAAGATTTGAGGATTTTACATCTATTTTGAAGAGGAAAAAATTTAGAGATATTTCTGCAGATGGAAGTTTAATATTTAATTTATGTCTTGAAATAATATCTTCTTTAAAAATTGAAAAAAAGATAAGAACAATTGGAATTTCCGTCGGAGGTTTGTTTGATTATGATTATCAGTATGTTTTTGAGGAAAGAATAAAAAGAGAGATTGTCTTTTATTATGTTGATAAAATCAATGAAAAATTTGGAGAAGAGACAGTAATTCCTGCAATTTTATTAAATACACAAAAAATTAGAAAAAGTCATTCTTTTTACTTATACAAAATTAAAGAAAGTAAAACGAAAACCCAAGAATAACAAAGATTCCCAACTAACACCTACGAGGTGAAGGCGGGATTGACAGAGAGAAAAATCTGTTTTAAACTGAAATGGTATAAGGGGTGAAAAATGAAAATAAAAGATATTCTAAAAAAGATGACAATTGAAGAGAAGGTATATCAATTATGTTCTGTTTATATAACTGACTTGATTGAAAATGGAGAGATTTCTAAACAGTTACTTAAGAAAGAATTAAAATTTGGTATTGGTCAGATTTCAAGGGTCTATGGTGGTATTAAAAATATTGAACCTGAAAAAGCAAAAGAATATGTTGAAAAAATTCAAAAATTTTTAAAAGAAGAGACAAAACTTGGTATTCCTGCAATAATTCATGAAGAGTGCCTTTCTGGCTTTTTAACAAATAAAGCAACTTCATTTCCCCAAATTATTGGGATTGCAAGTTCTTTTAATCCTTCTCTTGTCTTTAAAATGACACAAGTTATAAGGAGACAAATGAGAAATGCAGGTGTTCACCATGGACTTTCTCCTGTTTTAGATGTTTGCTATGACCCAAGATGGGGGAGAACAGAAGAAACTTTTGGAGAAGACCCTTATCTTTGTGCAATAATGGGTCTTAATTATGTGAAAGGATTACAAGGAGAAGATTTAAAAGATGGTATAATTGCTACTGGAAAACATTTTGCTGCTCATGGATTTTCAGAAGGTGGAAGAAATATTTGTCCTGTTCATATTGGAGAAAGAGAATTAAGAGATATATTTCTTTTACCTTTTGAAGTATGTGTGAAGTTAGGCAAATTGAAATCAATTATGAATGCATATCATGATATAGATGGTATTCCCTGTGCCTGCTCAAAGAAACTTTTAACTGAGATTTTAAGAAACCAATGGGGTTTTGATGGAATTGTTGTTTCAGATTATGGTGCAATTAAAATGTTAAAGACAGTTCATTCTGTTGCAAAAGACGATATTGAGTGTGCTCTATTGTCATTAAGGGCTGGAATTGATATAGAACTCCCAAGAAAGGAATGTTATCCTGTTTTGATAGAATATGTTAAAAAGGGAGTTATAAAGGAAAAAGAAATAGATAATGTAGTTGAAAGAGTTTTAAAAATAAAACAAGAACTTGGGCTTTTTGAAGAAAATAGAAGTTATTTTATTGACTTTGATAGACAGGAAGATAGAAAATTAGCATATGAAATTACAAAGGAAACATTTGTTCTTTTAAAAAACGATGGTATATTACCTTTAAAAGACATAAAATCTGTTTCTTTAATTGGACCTTCTGTTAATAATCCAAGAAATTATTTTGGCGATTATGCATATACTGCTCATTTAAACCTTGAAAAACCATCTGTTGAATGTAAAACAATTCTTGAAGTTTTTGAATCAAAAGGAATAGAAATTTATTATGAAAAAGGATGTGAAATTTATGATTTTAATAAAGATAATTTTGAAAAAGCAATTGAAATAGGGAAAAAAGGAGATGTGATAATTTTTGTGGGTGGCGATAAATCTGGTTTTGTTTCTGATTGCACTTGCGGAGAAGGTAAGGATAGTCACAATTTAAAACTTCCAGGAGTTCAAGAAGAGTTGATTTTAAAATTAGCAGAAACAGGAAAGCCATTGATAGTTGTTTTAATCACAGGAAGACCTTATATTCTAACAGAAATAGTAGATAAAGTAAATGCTATTGTAGAATGCTGGTTCCCAGGGGAAGAAACAGGAAATGCAATTTTTGATATGTTGTTCGGAAAATTTAGTCCATCTGGTAAATTGCCTATCTCTTTTCCAAAATATGTGGGACAATTGGCTGTTTATTATCATAGAAAACCAGTTTCAAAAGAAAGGAACTATGTCTATTCAGATAATAAACCACTATTTCCTTTCGGTTTTGGCCTTTCATATTCAAGTTTTGAATATTTTAATTTTAATGTTAAACCAAAAAAGATTAAAGCAGGTGATGAATTTTTTGTTTCAATTTCTATTAAAAATACTGGGAAAATGGAAGGGAAAGAAGTTGTTCAACTATATATTAGAAAGAAATTTTCCTCCTGTGTTTTACCATCTTTACTACTTAAAGGGTTTTGTAAAGTGGATTTAAAGGTAAACGAAGTAAAAACAATTGAATTTAAAGTTCCTTCTGAAATCTTATCTTTTACAGATGAAAATTTAAAAATTAAGATTGAACAAGGAATATATGAAATTATGGTAGGAAGTTCTTCACAAGACATTAAGTTTAAAGATGAAATTGAAATTAAAGGGGATAAATTTTTAAAAAACAGAAAAGTTTTCTTTTCCGAATTTACTTTAAAATAAGGGGATATGGATGGAAGATAGAATGGCTTGGTGGAGAGAGGCAAAATTTGGGATGTTTATTCATTGGGGGATTTATAGTATTCCTGCAAGAGGGGAATGGGTTATGTTCTGTGAAAGGATTCCAAAAGAAAAATATAAAAAGTTTGCTAAAAAGTTTAATCCCAAAAATTACAATCCTGATCAATGGGCAGAAATTGCAAAGGAAGGTGGGATGAAATATATTGTTTTAACTACAAGACATCATGATGGTTTTTCACTCTTTGACAGTAAGGTGAGTGATTTTACTGCTCCAAAATATATAAATAGAGACCTTGTTGCTGAATTTGTAAAAAGTTGTAGAAAGTTTGGATTAAAGATTGGATTTTACTATTCACTTTGTGATTGGAGGTATGATGCTTTTTTTAATGGCCCTGAAAAAGACCCTCATGCATGGAATCAACTTGTTGAATATGTTCATACACAAGTTAAAGAACTTATGACAAATTATGGAGAAATTGATATTTTGTGGTATGATGGAGCAGGACCATATAAAGTTGAACATTGGCAATCAGAAAAACTGAATAAAATTGTAAGAGAATTACAGCCACATATAATTATAAACGATAGAAGTTTATTACCAGAAGATTTTAGCACTCCAGAACAACATATTACACCAAGCGATAGAGATTGGGAGACGTGTATGACTTTAAATGACCATTGGGGATATTGTAAGTATGACGATAATTACAAAACAGCAAAACAGGTAATTATGAATCTTGTAAGATGTGCTTCTTATGGGGGGAATTATTTATTAAATGTTGGACCAAAACCTGATGGAAAAATCCCTGTAAAGTGTATAAAAATTCTTAAAGAAGTAGGGGCTTGGTTAAAAATATACGGCGAGAGCATATATGGAACAGAAAGAACAAATTTTGACTGGTATAATTTTCATCCCGGCTTTATAACAAAAAAAGGGAATAAATTATATTTACATATTTTTTATTGGTTTAAAGAGTTTGCAATAGGGAATTTGAAAATAGATGTAAAAAATGCATATTTTTTGAGAGAGGGTATTAATGTTGATTTTGAGGTTAAATCTGATAGAATTATTTTTAAAAATCTTCCTAAAAAACCACCAGATCCAATTGATACAGTAATTGTGATTGAATATGGAGGGGAAATAGAAAAAATTAATCCATTTAGACCTTTTTGAAATATGAATATAATTGCATTTTCAAATCAAAAAGGTGGAACTGGTAAAACAACAATTTGTGTTAATCTTGCTGCTGGATTGGTTAAGTTAAAAGAAAGGGTTTTAATAATTGATTTAGACCCTCAGGGGAACTCAACTGTAAGTGTTGGAATTAATTTGAAATTTGATGATTTAACTGTGAGAGAATTTATTCTTGGAGAAGTAAGGATTGAAGATGTAATGGTTGATAGTTATATAGGAGACCTTTCTATCCTCCCTTCAAATCCTGATCTTGCTCATTTAGAACTTGAGTTATCCAATAAAAGCAAAAATCAATTTTATTTAAAAAAAGCAATAGAAAATTCATTAGATGTTTTAAATTCATTTGACTATATTTTCATTGATTGCCCTCCATCACTTTCTCTTCTAACTGTAAATGGACTTTGTGCAAGTAAATATGTTATTATCCCCGTTCTTGCTGATTTTCTTTCTCTACAAGGACTTACAAATTTACTTGAAACAATTGATATGATAAAGAAGAAATTGAACCCTGAACTTGAGATTCTTGGGATCATTCCAAATATGCTTGATTATAGATTGAAAATAACTGAAGAAAGTTTATCTTTGTTAAGAGAAAAGTTTAAAGATAAAGTTTTTAAAAATGTGATAAAAGTTTGTAGTAGATTAAGGGAATCACCTTCTTATGGTAAGACAATATTTGATTATGCGAAGAATTCTCAAGGTGCCATTGATTTTATTAATCTTGCGAAAGAAATAAAAAGGAGATTAAAATGAAAAGATTAGGCCCACAGACAAAAAAATTGTTTGAAGTTAGTAAAGCAGAAAATAAAGGTAAGACAAACAGCAAGAAATATACTTTCATATTGCCTATTGAATTAATGAAAAAAGTAAAATATAGAGCAATAGAAGAAGAAAAAACAATTTCACAGATAATTATTGAAAGTTTGGAGGAATTTTTAAACAAAACTTGACAATTTTTATTCTTAAGGTAAAATATTTTTGCAATGCCGACAAAAAGAGAAATAATAAGTATAATTCAAAATGTAGGGCTTTGGGATAGGAAGAGTATAGATCAAGCACTTGAAGAACAAGAGAAGACAGGTCAACCATTGAGAGAAATTTTTCAAGGAAGAGGTATGCTTCCTTTTGGTGAAATTGGTCCTTCTTTTTATTTTCAACTTGGTATAGTTCAAAGAGAATTACCTGCAAGAGAAATTCCCCAAGAATTTTTAGGTATTCTTCCTCCAAAGGTTGTAAAAAATCACAGGATTGTTCCTTGGGATAAAAGACCAGATACACTTGTTTTTGTTACAGATGACCCTATAAATATTCTTGCTGCTGATTATTTTAAAAAACTTGCAAATATTGAAGGTATAAAAAATGTTGAAATTATTGTAACTTTTAAGGAAGAAATAGATCAGTTAATAGATAAATATTATGGACAGGATGAAATGGAAGATTTGACAACTATGCTTCAAGAGGCAAGTAGTGCAACTGTTGATATGGATTTACCTTCTATTGAAGAGGTTGATCAAGATGAAGAAACCCTTGCTTTACAGGCACCAGTTATAAAAATAGTTAATTTAATTTTTGTTGAAGCATTAAGAAGAAGAGCAAGTGATATACATCTTGAACCACTTGAAAAAAAATTTAGAGTAAGATTCAGAATAGATGGTGTTTTATATGAAATTGTTTCTCCTCCAAAGAGAATTGAAAAAGCAGTTATAGCAAGGATAAAACTTATGTCAAAAATGGATATTGCAGAAAAACGACTTCCTCAGGATGGAAGGATAATGCTTGATATAGGAGGAAGACCTATAGATTTCAGAGTTTCAACATTGCCTGGAATTTATGGGGAAAGTGTTGTTTTAAGAATCCTTGATAAGACAAAAATGTTGATTGGACTTGATAAACTTGGATTTTTGCCAGATGATTTAGAAAAATGGAATAATATTTTAAAATTCACAGGTGGATTAGTACTTGTAACAGGTCCAACAGGTTCTGGTAAAACAACAACATTATATGCTTCACTTCAACAGTTAAACACAATTGATAGAAAAATTATGACAGTTGAAGAACCAGTTGAATATCAGATCCCAGGGATAAATCAAACACCAGTTAATCCAGAAATAGGACTTACCTTTGCCAATGTTTTGAGAGCATTTTTAAGACAGTCACCAGATGTTATACTTGTTGGAGAGATTAGAGATAAAGAAACTGCTGATATTGCTTTAAGAGCAGCATTAACAGGACATTTGGTCTTTTCTACTTTACATACTAATGATGCTCCAAGTGCAATTACAAGATTGATAGACCTTGGTATGCCACCATTTTTAGTTGCTTCTGCTGTTCAAGGGGTCATGGCTCAAAGATTGGTTAGAGTTTTATGCCCTTACTGTAAAGAGAAAATTGAACCTGATGAAAAGTTAAAGATTGCATTGAAGATAAAAGAAGGGGAAGAAGTAAATGTTTGTCAACCAAAAGGTTGTAGTGAATGTAATTTTACTGGTTTTTTTGGAAGAATTGGTATTTTTGAAATATTCATTATGAATGATGAATTAAGAGATTTAACTTTAAGAAGAGTTAGTGCTGATGAATTGAGAAGAGTAGCTGAAAAATCAGGGATGAGAAGTATGTATGATGATGGTGTTTTAAAAGTAAAAATGGGATTAACCACACTTGATGAAGTTATATCTGTAACAGGGGAAACATAATGGCAAAAAGGATAGAAGAATTACTTGAATTTGTTGT